>BNXT01000267.1 GCA_025999775.1 Bacteroidia bacterium
TTACTATATATACTTCTTTGTGCTCCTTTTTGTTTCATTTTTCATGAGTTTTCTAATTGAACTTGCAGCAATGTTCAATTTATATTTTCTTATTTGCCCAGCGTCCTGTACGAAGATACAGGATACTGATACTGCCTGTCAACACATAATAGAGTATCTCCGATGACCAAAACCATGCCGGCTGCGTAGGAAACCATTGAGATATTAACCATGTGTAAAACAAGTAAATAGTCATATTACCAATGCCTATTATCATTGCCACGGTCGTATTTCCGGTGGCAGGAATTGCCGCATAACAACCTGATGTCAGCGCCCCCATTACAATGGCTATGGCTATCACATAAAACGAACGATAACCCAACTCAATCAACATAACGTCTTCCGTATAAATTGACATGATTAGTTTCGGCAATAGCGCTGTAGCCGTCGCTATCACAAGAGATGTCAACACACTCAACTGTGTTGCCTTCCAAATAATTCGATACACTAATTGCCGTTCATTAGCGCCAATAGCGTTACCGACCTTTGTACCGACTGCCATATTATAAGCCCATATCGGGACGAGAATCAACGCATAGTAACTTCGTGCAATATTTGTAACCGCTAAATTATCCACACCCGTCTTTTCTATAATAGCAAAAAAGAGAAACCACGAACTCATCACAAACAGATTTTGAAACATCACTGCACCTGACAATTGAAACGTCTTTTTGAAGAGATTCCAACTGGGTTTGCTAAAGCGAAACATTGCATATTTCTCAATATCCACTTTAAGCAGTACGACAATGACAAGATAGGCAAATCCTATCATTTCCGCTAATACGCTCGCTATGGCAGCGCCTTCTAATCCCATTTCCGGTAAGCCGAGTTTTCCGAATATCAAAATATAGTCCAAAATACCATTTGTGCCGGCAATAATCAAGGAAGCAATGCTGATGTATCGCATGTTTAAAATACCCACAAAGAACGATCGCATCATCGTATTCCCAAGCGAAAAAAACAGCGTAAATACGCGAATATTCAGGAATTTAAGGGTCGCATCAACAATTACATCCGACGCTACAATATGTCGCAACAAGTATGGCGAATATACAAAAGAAAGTACAATAAGTACCGCCGAGATACCCCATACCGCATACAAGCCATTTTCAAAGATACCCCCTATTTGCTTATAGTTTTTTTCGCCGTTACGACGGCTAATGAGAATCTGTGTGCCTGTACAGAAGCCCATTCCAATACAATACAAAATGATGTAGTAAGTACTCGCAATAGCGGAAGCGCCGAGTTCAACTTCACCCAGATGTCCTAAGAATGCGGTATCTACAACCCCAACCACTTGTTCGGCTAACATCCCTATCATCGCCGGATATGCCAATATCCATAAGTGCTTGAAACTAGTATCCGTTTGTAGCGCCGGTAGCGCGTTTTCTTTGTGCATCTGCGTCTATCTAAATGTAAATTTCAAGCTAAGCCCGCCTTGTGTATTGGAATTATAAAACAGCGTTGTAACGGCGGGTTTAGTCATCACTTGGTCGTAAAACAAACGCACAGTGAAGAGTTCGGACAGTTTGTAATCTGCACCTAAATTGATGGATGTTATTGTAGAACCGGAAGACGGCGTGCTGGTCTGTAGTATGACGTTTCGCAAAACGGTGATATTGGAACGTATGGACAAACCGGCTTTAAGATTGATGTCGCTCTTGATATTACGACGACTACCACCGGAAATCACGTTAAACGCTACGTCTTTGAAGATATAACCAAATCCAAAAGACAAATCCCGCTGGCTCGTTTCAGTAACTTGAATATTATAAAAAGAAAGCGCCATCGTGCGAGATTTAACGATACCGACACTGAATTGCAGGTTATTTAGGGTCTCTACGTCAATCTTTATTAATGGTGAAAATTTTTCGGAAATGACTACACTTTCAAAAAGATGACTGCCTACGAAATTATCACTCATATCCACACCGGTTGGGATACCTTTGTCATCCGACATAAAATTTATGTTCTTCGTATATGACCCTATCGTATATTGAGCATTGTAACCACTTTGTAGCATTACTCGAGTAAAATATTTCTTTATCAACGCTAATTTTGTCAAGCCGTTGTAAGTGAGGTTAAAGTTTGGAAGGGGTATTTTAGGAAACGCTGAGAGCGCAATTGTTTTAGGGTCTTTTCCTGTATAGGCAGCGATGAAAGCAGGGATGAGCACTTCTTGCGAAGTAGGACCGTATCCAAATGGAAAGGTTCTACCTGAGGTGCTATCGTAAACACGTCCTATTGAATACGGATTGTTTTCTGCCACGCGGTCTGCAATTGTGTTACGATAGTCCAAAAACGTTTCAAAAATAGCATTATTATTATGC
>BNXT01000268.1 GCA_025999775.1 Bacteroidia bacterium
TAATCGTATAACCGCCAACGCCACAGACCATTCCCAATACTCAAGCCGTAGCGCAAGCCCAATTTCGTAGAAAATAGGATGACCGGCATATCCGTCAATACGCCATGTATTTTCTGAAACAGGAACGTTTGGACATTGCCTTCTGTGCTATAGGTCGCAAAAGGTAGTTCAAGCGGCGGTGTATGTCGCAGCAACTGAAGTAGCGATTCCGACGGCTGAAAGCCTGAGAAATTAGCATTAGGTTCGACAAATGTTTCATTATTGGATTGCGCCCCTTTCATTTGGATTGTTAAACCCATTTGCAAAGCATTGAATTTATTGTAATCGGTTTGATCGCCAAGCATAAAGAAACACGGCGTCTCTGCTGTTAGGGCTTCCTGTATCGCCTTTGCATAATAGTCGTTCCAGCGGGACGGTAACTGGTAAAAAACGACCACATCATACATGTTAATCGGTTTGTTCGCAGGTTTGCCGTATTGTACTTCGATTTCATAGTGTTTATTCTTCTCAAGCGTTTGTCGAATAGCGGTAATATCCGGATTTATCGACGATGACAACAACAGTATCTTGCGTCTATTATCCAATACTTCCACAAAAGCCTCCTGCACATTGTTGCGCTTATTGCGTTCGGCTACATCTGTAGTAATCTTCACCACGTACCGCTGCACGCCGAGGCTATCCGCCGTTAACGGAACATCTAGCGTCTCAAAGAAATGTTCATCCGTTACCTGCACTGTGCGCTTCGCTACCACCGTGTGATTAAGCTCTACCGTAAGCTGGCATTGCTCACCCTGAAATCGGGTTGCATTCACATCTATATTGAGAGCAAAGGTATTGCCCAAGTAAGCATAGCGATTGTGATTGATCCGTTGTATCTTCACATCCCGATACACATTGGTATCGCCTAAAGCCACCGTAAAGACAGGTGTTTTCAGATTTTGTACACTTTGATAGGGATGTCCGCCATGAGTATAGATGCCATCCGTGGCGAGAATGATTGCCGTAAGGTTGCTACCGCCGTACTGTTGATATAGTTCGGATAAACTTTGTGCGATATTCGTTTGTTTTTGGTCAAACGAGAGTGCGCCTTCTGTTGATAAATGTTCTCCAAAGGTGCATTGTCGCACGTCGAAACGGTCGGATAGTTGGTCGGCAGCGCTATTCCACTGTTGTATCCATGTCGGCGTATCGCTACCAGCGAGTTTTACGGATTGGCTGTTATCGTGAAGCATCACGACCAACGGCTTTTCTGTTCTGCGCTGGATAACCAGAATCATAATATTAATCAACAACGCCGTAATAAGCGTTACCGACAATGCTCGTAATGCCATACCAAGCGCCCGCTGCCGCAACGTCAGTCCGTCGTTACGATGGCGGAAATAAAGTATCGATGCAAAAACCAAACCCGACAAGAGGCACAACATGAGATACCATACGGGATTAGTCAGGGTTATTTTCATACGCTTACATGTTCATGCCGCCACACACATGGAGCACCTGTCCTGTAACATACGATGATAGGTCGGAAGCCAAGAACAGACATACATTTGCCACATCTTCGGGGATACCGCCACGGCGGAGCGGTATTTTTTCTGCCCATTGTTGGCGTATTTCTTCGGGGAGTTGACCAGTCATTTCCGTGATGATGAACCCCGGCGCTACGGCGTTGCAACGGATGCTGCGAGCGCCCACTTCTTTGGCAAACGACTTCGTAAAACCAATAATACCGGCTTTCGATGCCGAATAGTTTGTTTGATTAGCATTACCGGAAACGCCAACGACAGAACTCATATTGATAATACTGCCGGAGCCTTGTTTCCACATAATGGGTTGCACCATTTTTGTAAAGTTGAACACCGATTTGAGATTCACAGCGATGACTGCATCCCACTGGTCTTCGGTCATGCGTTTGAGAGCGCCATCCTTGGTGATGCCGGCATTATTCACAAGTACGTCAATATGCCCAAAATCCTGTTCAATCTGCGCTACTACCTGCTCTGTATCCTTAAAGTTGGCTGCATTCGACGCATACGCCTTAGCTTTCACGCCTAAGGCTTGTATTTCCAATTCCGTAGCCTTCGCAACATCATCATAATTCAAGTCCGTAAACGCAATACTTGCACCCTCTTGTGCCAAACGTAAAGCCACCGCTTTACCAATACCTCTGGCAGCGCCCGTAATAAGAGCTACCTTACCATCCAATAATTTTGACATAGTCTTAATTTTTTTTTCCGACACAAAGGTACAAAATATTTTTTAATTGAGTGTGGAGTTCGGTCGTTTCGACTACGCTCAACGACCTGTAGTGCACCGCCCTCTGAGCGTAGTCGAAGGGCGGTGCGACTGTCAATTGTCTGAACCATGATTT
>BNXT01000269.1 GCA_025999775.1 Bacteroidia bacterium
AGGAGGTGTTTGCGATGTACCAAAGGGATAGCGCGAGCAGCTGGCAAACACTGGGCAAATTGCGGGTGGTAACCTACCAAACCAAGCGACCGGAGGTGGTGATTGTGCCGGTCAATAACGCAGACATTAACGAATCCAAACTCAAAGAGCTGTCCGGTGTGGTGAACAGCATTTACAATCCGATAGATGTGGGATTTACGTTCACATTAGCGGACAGGTTTGAGAACACGGACTGGGATTTGAACAATAACGGTTATCTTGATGTAGAGGGTAGTGGTTTGTTAGCCACGCTCACAGATGAGATGAACGCCTTGAACGCGGCGTATTTGCAGAGCATTGGCGAGCCGAAAGCGAAGACGGTGTATTTATTTTTGCTGCCCAACGCCCCGCAAAATAGGGACGGCATCTCTATAGCGGGCGACATGCCGAGAGACAAACGTTTTGGGTACTTGTTTCCGGCAAGCAGTGCGGAAATATTGGGCAACACTATCGCCCACGAACTTGGGCACGGCTTATTCAATCTGAAACACATCTTCGACCGTGATTACGGCATCAACCAAAACACCACAGACAACCTGATGGACTATACCTATACCGGCGGTACCAAACTCATCTTCTACCAATGGAATCAAATCCACGACCCAGGGCATGTTTGGGGGATGTTTGAAAAGGATGGGGATGCGATGATAAAGACCCATTTGATATATCTGACACCATCAGGAACGCCTTTTAGAGTTAAAGATTCTATAGAAAATTTAACCTATATTTCTACTTCTGCAATAGAAAATAATACAAAATTAAATTATGTCGTTTATGCTTTTAAAGCTAAGGGAGAGAAGTATAGCGCAGATATTCGAGAAGAAACGTTTTATGGTTATGTAAACGAAAGTGGACAAAAATACGAAATTATCACAGATTATACGGCTAATCAAACGATAACGGTTACTCTCTATAACTATTTGTATAACACTTGCCAATGTGAATTGATTACGGCGGAATACACTGTGCCGACGGCAACGAATGCGATTTTACAAACTACCCCTTCGTTTGTGGAAAAATCGAAAAGAATACTAAATATACCCAATTGTAGTACCATCGTTCCGGCTTTGAACGAAAGTCTTTTTGAAATACGAACCATAGCACAACATGAGAATAATATTATAGCTTTTTCTACTGGATTGATGATGAAAATCATGGAATCAGGGACTGCGGCATATTATTTTTATACGTATGGTGATGAAAATAAAGATGTTGTTTACAAGTGGAATGAAAATGCTTGGAATAAAGTTATTTTACAATCTCCGCCGGTCTTTAGCAGTTGGGAATATCTGAAATTAGGATTTGAGGTTTGCAAAGAGATATTGAGTAATCCGAACGTGACGTTGGATGCAATAGGTATGACGCCGATACCAGTAGTATCTAATCTTGCAGATGTTTCGAGTGGCGTTATTTACTACGTTAGAGGCGATAATGTTAGTGGTTCGCTTTCGATGGTAAGTGCAATACCATTGGTTGGAGTTGCTGCCGGCACAATAAAGATAGCTAAAAACAGTATTCGTGAGGGTAAACTTTACACACATAGTCTTGAATATGTTGCGGAGTGTCAAAAGCATTTAGAAACGTTGTTACAAGGCTCGTTACGCAATGTTGATGACTACAATCGCTTTTATGTCAAATTGCAAATTTTAGGTACTGCGTTAAAAGGTTTGTCAGATAATGGAACAATGCTCATTGCAAAAAATGTTGATGCGAATGAATTTAGAGGTATTATAGAAAACTTATCTGCCCTAAATTCAGAAAAGCAGCAGCTATTTTTTGAGGCGATAACGACATCTTCAAATGAAGCAACGCATATTAGTAAACACTTGTCAGACTTGAAAGCAGAGCATATTATTGATTTTGATAAATTAGATAATATAGCACAAAGCAGGTGGATTAATGAGTTTGCAGATGCATGGCATTTGTCTAAACAAAAATTAGGTCTGGCAGCAGATTCCAAAGTGTTGGGAGAGAATTTGGAAGCGGTAGGAAAAGTGAGACCGGACAATTCGGCGGCACATCATATTGTGGCAGGAGGCTCTAATAATGCTAATGCAATAGCCGCACGACAATTATTAAAAGATGCAGATATTGATATTAATGAGGCTGCAAATGGTGTATTTTTGCCTAAAAACAGCAAATATGTTATTGACGATGCTTCGCCACACCAAAATATTCATACAAAAGATTATTATGAGGCTGTCTCAAAAGTTTTTTTTGATAAACCATTTGGTTAAACGGCAATAATTTTGTATTTTTGTAGCAGTAATTTAATCCTATAGATTATGTCAAAGAAAAGTTTTAAGGAGTATGTTCAAGGT
>BNXT01000270.1 GCA_025999775.1 Bacteroidia bacterium
ATTGTTCATTATTCATTAACTCATGATTTGACATTTCCAAATTTTTCGTAACTTTGTAGCTATGGTGCGAAAAGTAATACAATACGGATTAAAAATAAAAAAGCGGAATTTGAGTACTTTCTTTTGGAACGCTATACTGCCGGTATCGTTCTGAGAGGCACGGAAATAAAGTCCATTCGTGAGGGTAAAGCCAATCTTACGGATGCCTATTGTGCTTTCTTCGGACAAGAACTATTTGTGCATAATATGCACATTGCCGAATACCGTTTTGGCTCGTATCTCAACCATGTCCCAAAAGCAGAACGTAAACTCCTATTAACCAAAAAAGAAATCCATAAATTACAGATTAAATTAGACAACAAAGGGTTAACCATTATACCGATTGTACTCTTTATTGACGAACGCGGTTTTGCCAAGTTAGACATTGCTTTGGCAAAAGGCAAAAAAGCCTACGACAAACGGGCATCCATTAAAGAAAAAGACATCGCCAGAGAACTACAACAACGCGAAGATTAAACGGGTAAGCGCTATTCTACGCTTGCCCATTGATAAACGATAAACTTTCTACACCAATGACAAAACAGTATGATTTTGACAAGATTATAGACCGGCACGGCACAAATGCCTTAAAAACAGACGTATTAACGGTACGTTACGGACGTTCGGATTTACTACCCTTGTGGGTCGCAGATATGGACTTTGAAACTCCCGATTTTATTATGGAGGCGCTGCGTGAACGCTTGAACCATCCGGTGTTGGGCTACACCAAAAATCCTGACGGCTATTATCCGGCGATACAAAAGTGGCTACTTACCGTGCATGGATGGACTATACAGTCGGAATGGCTTCGCTATATCCCCGGTGTTGTGAAAGGTATCGGGTTTGCTGTGAATGTGTTTACTAAGCCCGGAGACCGTATTATCATTCAGCCACCGGTGTATCATCCGTTTCACCTTGTGCCACGGGGCAATGGTCGAGAAATTGTCTATAACCCCCTGACATTGTTGGATGATGGGTTGTACGCTATGGATTTTAATCAATTGGAACAGACCCTTAGTAACGGCGACTGTAAACTACTCATCCTATCTAATCCGCATAATCCGGGCGGTATTGTGTGGGACAAGGCTACGCTATTACGTTTAGCCGACTTGTGCGACCGCTACCATACACTTGTCATTGCTGATGAAATACACGCAGACCTGACCTTGTACGGACATCAATACACCCCCTTTGCGACGGTATCGGAGGCAGCAAAGCTAAATAGCATCACCTTTGGAGCGCCATCGAAAACATTTAACATCGCAGGTGTGGTTAGCTCGTTTGCCGTGATTCCGAATGATGCTGTTCGTAAGGCTTTCTATACATGGCTAAGCGCCAATGAACTGGATGAACCGACCATTTTTGCACCGATAGCTACGGAAGTCGCTTACATACAGGGCTACGAATGGTTACAAGCATTGAAACGCTATTTGGAAGGTACGATAGATTTTGTTGATGACTACTTGTCGGAGCACAATTTGGGTATCAAAGCAATCAAACCGCAAGCCACGTATTTGGTTTGGTTGGATTGTCGTGCGCTGAAACTGACGCAGGCAGACTTGGTGGATTTATTTGTCAATAAAGCCCATTTAGCATTGAACGACGGCGCTATGTTTGGACCCGGTGGCGACGGCTTTATGCGCATGAATGTAGCGACTCCACGAAGAATCATCGAACAAGCTTTGGAGAACTTAAGACAAGTGATCGAAAAATAATTCCGTTATAATGATGTATTTTGAAAAAAAATGCGTATATTTGTAAACTCAAAAATAAAGTTTGAGGGTTTTTAGTGTTTAATTAAAAATAAATAGTATGATGCCGGAAGTTAAAGTTTGTTTAGACAAACAAAAGGAACAGTTAGAAACAGCGCTTGTACATTTAGAAAATGCGCTTACCAAAGTACGGGCTGGCAAAGCATCGCCACAAATGCTACAAGGTGTTTTGGTGGACTATTATGGCACACTTACGCCGATTGAACAAGTGGCAAACATCAGTACGCCGGATGCCAAGCAAATAGTCGTGCAACCGTGGGAACGTGCGTTACTAAAGGAAATTGAACGCTCTATCGTAACATCGAATCTTGGGTTTACGCCTCAGAATACCGGCGAAATCATTCGTATCTCATTGCCGCCACTTACCGAAGAACGCCGTAAAGAGCTTGTTAAAAAAGCTAAAGAAGAAATCGAAAAAGCAAAAGTGGCTATTCGTAACGTGCGTAGAGATGCTAATGAAGAAGCTCAAAAACTCAAGAAAAATGGTCTCGCTGAAGACGACCACAAAATTTTGGAAAAAGATATTCAGGATATTA
>BNXT01000271.1 GCA_025999775.1 Bacteroidia bacterium
ATATGAGACCAAGTTTCAAAAACGTCGATTTCCGAAGTTCTAAAAAGTCCCCCATTGTATCGCCTCAACAAACTGATGTGTGGAATACTCCGGAACACATTGAGGTAAAACATCTGTACACGTCTGAGGACTTAAAAAGTATGGAGCATTTAAACTACGCAGCGGGTCTTCCACCGTTTTTGCGTGGTCCATACACAACCATGTACGTCCAAAAGCCATGGACAGTTCGCCAGTACGCAGGCTTTTCGACCGCAGAAGAGTCTAACGCCTTTTATCGTCGTAACTTAGCCGCCGGTCAAAAAGGGTTGTCTATCGCTTTTGACCTTGCTACGCACCGAGGTTATGACTCTGACCACGAACGCGTGGTCGGTGATGTCGGCAAAGCAGGTGTAGCCGTGGATTCCATCTTAGATATGAATATTCTGTTCGACCAAATACCGTTGGATAAGATGTCGGTGTCAATGACTATGAACGGCGCTGTACTCCCTGTGTTAGCGTTTTATATCGTTGCCGCCGAAGAACAAGGCGTAAATATGGATCAGCTAAGCGGTACTATACAAAATGATATTCTCAAGGAATTCATGGTGCGCAACACCTATATTTACCCTCCCCTACCGTCCATGAAGATCATCGCCGATATTTTTGAATTTACGGCTAAGAACATGCCTAAGTTCAATTCTATTTCTATCTCCGGTTATCACATGCAAGAAGCCGGCGCTACCGCAGAGATTGAGCTTGCTTACACGCTTGCAGACGGCTTGGAGTACTTACGCGCTGGTGTTAATGCAGGCATGAATATTGATGAGTTTGCACCGCGATTGTCCTTTTTTTGGGCTATCGGGATGAACCATTTCATGGAAATTGCGAAGATGCGTGCAGCACGTATGCTGTGGGCAAAAATTGTCAAACAGTTCAATCCGAAGAATCCTAAATCCTTGGCTTTGCGCACGCACTCCCAAACGTCGGGTTGGTCGCTTACCGAACAAGACCCTTTTAACAATGTGGCTCGTACCTGCGTTGAGGCGATGGGCGCAGCCTTAGGACACACCCAGTCGCTGCATACCAATGCTTTGGACGAGGCTATCGCTCTGCCTACCGACTTTTCGGCACGTATCGCACGAAATACGCAAATCTATTTACAAGAAGAAACCAATATCTGCCGTGTTGTTGACCCTTGGGGCGGCTCGTACTACGTAGAATATCTCACGAATGAGATTGCCAATAAGGCATGGGCGCTGATACAAGAAGTAGAGGAACTTGGCGGTATGGCAAAAGCTATCGAAACCGGCATCCCAAAGATGCGTATCGAAGAGGCGTCTGCCCGCAAACAAGCGCGAATTGACTCCAAATCCGATACCATCGTGGGCGTTAACAAATATCGTTTGGATAAAGAAGATCCTATCGAAACGTTGGAAGTGGATAATACGGTGGTACGTAAAGCTCAATTGGAACGCTTAGCAACACTTAAAGCTAACCGCAATAATGCGGATGTTCAACAGGCTTTAGATGCCCTCACCAAAGCCGCAGAAAGCGAACAAGGAAACCTCCTTGCATTGTCGGTGGACGCGGCACGTAAACGTGCATCCTTAGGAGAAATATCCTACGCATTAGAGAAAGTATTTGGTCGCTATAAAGCCGTAATTAGAACTATATCAGGCGTGTATAAATCAGAAACACAAAACAACGAAAACTTCCAAAAAGCGTTAGCTATGACGGATGCTTTTGCGAAGCGCGAAGGACGACGTCCAAGAATTATGATTGCCAAAATGGGTCAAGATGGGCACGATCGTGGCGCTAAAGTCGTCGCTACCGGCTACGCAGACTTAGGCTTTGATGTGGACATGGGTCCTTTGTTCCAAACACCCGCCGAAGCCGCTAAACAAGCGGTTGAAAACGACGTCCATATCGTGGGCGTATCGTCACTGGCTGCCGGACATAAAACCTTAGTACCACAAGTCATCGAAGAACTTAAGAAGTTGGGACGTGAAGATATTATGGTGATTGTGGGCGGTGTTATTCCTCCACAAGACTACGATTTCCTTTACAAAGCAGGCGCAGCGGCAGTCTTCGGACCCGGAACCGTAATCTCCGATTGCGCTATCAAAATGCTCGAAATGTTGAAATAATAGAATAGAGTGTGGAGTGTCAAAATCGGTCGTTGAGCGTAGTCGAAACGGGCAACAACGCACCGCCCTTCGACTACGCTCAGGGAGCGGTGCGTGATTCTCCCTTTTATTAAAAATATTTCGTAAATTTGTATTTCATTGTTAACCTTAAAATGATAAAGCCATGAAATCATGTTTATTATTCAAATCCTTAGTGTATGGTA
>BNXT01000272.1 GCA_025999775.1 Bacteroidia bacterium
ATTTTCAGTTGCCGGAGGATCGCTATACGATATGGTTTGAGGTTGTAGAGGCGACCACGCTGACAAGGGTGTCGAGCAATGAACAGTACGCAATGGCGTGGTTTATCCTGAACGACCCGCCGGAATTGGTGTCGCCGGTGAATGAAAAGAAGCTGTACATCGATCAAAGCCCGACCTTATTATTTCAGTGGATAGCGTCGCACAGAGGCTCCATGAATGCAAGTTTTTTGAGTGAATACAAGATAGACATCGTCGAAATACCGCCGCACTACACAGGCTCAATACCGGCGGCGTTTATGGCGCTATCGCCCAAAATATCAGAAATATCCCGCACCAACAGCTTTTTGTACAATAATGTGATGCACGCCCCGCTATTGCCCGGTTACAAGTATGCCTACCGTGTGCAGGTCTATCAGGCAGGAGCGATGGATGAGATGCGCTTGTTTAAGAATAACGGCTACTCGGAGATACGGTGGTTTGAGGTGTCGGAAAGTTGTCCGAGCGTAGGTATTCCCAGCGCTAATGCGGTGAGTTCAAGGGCTATAGAGGTAACGTATATGGACAACCCTAAGTACGAGGAGGTTACGGTTTATCGCAAGAAGAAGATGACGGAACAGGATACGAAAGACTATACATGGTACAAGTATAAGGGGACAAGCTCGCCCATCACAGTCCCGGAATTGGTGCCATTAGTAACGTATGAGTACAAAGTTGAAGCGCAGTGTCAGTTTGAGAAAAGTGAAATATCCGTCATCAAGGAAATTACGATGCCGGAGGATCCGCCGCCGCTTGTAACATGCGGCGCTGCCGACGATTCGCTGATACTGACCACGGAAGAACCCTTACAAACCTTGAAGGTGGGCGATATAGTAACCTTGTATTGGGGGTGGAAGTTTAGAATAAGCGAAGTGGCAACAAGTCATGGCAACGGCATATTTAGCGGGAAAGGTTATTTGAGAATGCAGATGCTGCGCGGAGCGTGGATATTGATGCGATTTAGCAATTTGCGACTAAATGCAGACTATCAGCAGATGGACAATGATGATTGTGAGATTGTCAGTATTGAAGATGTCTTGGAGAAAGGCATCAAGAGTGGGGATGCCTATTTTGAGGGCGGCGGTGTTGGCAGCGTGGTTACAGGTCTCACAGAGACCGCCACGAAAACGACACTGACGCTGTCGGATAACAGCACGGCGCTGTATGATAGGAATACCGGAATGCTAACGATTACTACTGAAGCCGGACAAAGCGCTGTCGTACAGACGGATGGACTACCTACTACGATCACCGACGGACGCGGCGGGATTTATGAAGTAAATGAACGAGGTAAAGTTACGCAGATAGCCGCCCCTGCTGCATCCGGCACAACCGGTACGCCGTCAAACACGATTTCATCGACCAATAGGGTAAGCTTTGCGGCGCCCAGCGCACAACGCTACGCCTTTGACGAGTTTGACAGCCGGTATAGTAGCTCGCAATTGATAAGCAAGGTTTATGAGAAACAGGGGGATTATTACATCAATTACAAATGTGTTCCGCATGGCAAGAGTGATAAGGTGTTGGCGAGGGTCAATGGGGATATTGATAGCGATAAACTTGTATTCAAAACCTCCAAAGACGTAGTTTACAAGCACACAAAGATTTCGGATAATGAGTATGAACTAACGCTTGCGAGCGGTAAGGAGAACGACGCACAGGAGGTGTTTGCGATGTATCAAAGGGATAGCGCGAGCAGCTGGCAAACACTGGGCAAATTACGGGTAGTAACCTACCAAACCAAGCGACCGGAGGTGGTGATTGTGCCGGTGAATAACGCAGACATAAACGAAACCAAACTCAAAGAGCTGTCCGATGTGGTGAACAGCATTTACAATCTGATAGATGTGGAATTTACGTTCACCTTAGCGGACAGGTTTGAGAATACGGACTGGGATTTGAACAATAACGGTTATCTTGATGTTGAGGGTAGCGGTTTGTTAGCCACGCTCACGGATGAGATGAACGCCTTGAATGCTGCGTATTTGCAGAGCATCGGCGAGCCGCAAGCAAAGACGGTGTATTTATTTTTGCTGCCCAACGCCCCGCAGAACAGGGACGGCATTACCATAGCGGGCGACATGCCGAGAGACAAACGTTTTGGGTACTTGTTTCCGGCAAGCAGTGCGGAAATATTAGGCAACACCATTGCCCACGAACTTGGGCACGGCTTATTCAATCTGAAACACATCTTCGACCGTGATTACGGCATCAACCAAAACACCACGGACAACCTGATGGACTATACCTATACCGGCGGTACCAAACTCATCTTCT
>BNXT01000273.1 GCA_025999775.1 Bacteroidia bacterium
TCCTAAATCGTCGTCAGCCCCCTATCGTAAATCATTTATTTTTGAATTGGGCTTAGATCACGGCTTAGCGTTCTATGACAAAGGCGATGTTTATACGGACAACATATCTACGAAGATGAATACCGATGATATTTCTCTCAAAATAGCTTACTATCTGACCCCAAAATTTGCATTAGGTTTAAAATTGGCAAATCCTAATTTTTATAAAGATGAACACGCCGTTTCTCATGTAGCTATTTACTCTCAGTATGATTTCTATCCTCGTTTTTTTTGCTATGGTGATTTTAAGTGTTTTACACCCGGATGGAGTGATATTGGTAGCGAAGCATTTGTTTTTAATACCGGCGCCGGATACAAATTATTCTCACTTGGAAAACAAGTATTGGTCAATGTTACAGCCGGCTACCGTTTTATGAATTACATATATAGGTGGGACTCGGATCCAATTAATCCATCCGGGCTAATTCGTGAAGGACGAAAGCATCATTCGCTAACGCTTGGAATAACGCTCTCTTGGCTTCCAAAAACCGGTCAAAGAAAATGAACAATAAAATGTATCAAGACAAAAGATAAAGTATGAATAAAAAGACTATTGATAAAAGATAATGAACAATATAGAAAAGAAACACTCCACACTCAATTCGATAGCACCTCAAAACTTTTTTTAACCTTTTTAATTGCGAATTTAAGGTAATTCAAAAAATTTATGTAAATTTGCAAAACGAGAAATAGAGATAGTAGTTTTTTCAAAACATTGAACCTTAAATAATTGATAGTATGAGATCATTCACTTTTCAAAATCCCACAAAACTGATTTTTGGAAAAGACAAAATCAGTAGCCTTGCCCACGAAATTGACAAGAACAAAAAGATCATGATTACCTTTGGCGGAGGTAGCGTTAAAAAGAACGGCGTTTATGACCAGGTAAAACAAGCGTTACAAGGGTTTTCTACGGTCGAGTTTTGGGGCATAGAGCCGAACCCAAGTATAGAGACGCTACGTAAGGCTATTACTCTTGGAAAAGCCGAGAACATTGACTTTTTGTTAGCTGTAGGCGGCGGTTCCGTCCTTGACGGCACCAAATTAATTGCATCTGCGATACCTTCGCAATACGATGGATGGGATTTGGTAATAGGAAAACACCCTATTGAAAAGATATTACCTTTTGCAACCGTGTTAACGCTACCTGCCACTGGTTCCGAGATGAACGCCGGCGCTGTGATTTCTAAACACGAAACGCAAGAAAAATTTGCCTTTACGGCTACACATCCACAATTCTCCATCCTCGATCCTACGGTAACGTTTTCATTGCCGCCTTACCAAATAGCGTGTGGCATAGCGGATACATTTGTTCATGTGATAGAACAATATCTCACGAAAACAAATGAATCCCCACTGATGGATCGTTGGGCAGAAGGTATTTTGCAGACCTTGATAGAGATAGCGCCTAAAATTAAAGCCGATACACACGATTACGACACCATGAGTACGTTTATGCTCAGCGCCACGATGGCATTAAACGGATTTGTTGCAATGGGCGTAACGCAGGACTGGTGTACACACATGATTGGACACGAACTGACGGCTTTGCACGGAATAGCCCACGGCGAAACATTGGCTATCGTGTTACCCGGCACAATGACCGTATTAAAAGAGCAAAAAGCCGGTAAAATACGGCAATTGGGAGAACGCGTATTTAACATTAAACAGGCTGACCCGCAAGACGCTATCACTCAAACGATAGCTCAAACCGAAACTTTTTTCCGCTCATTAGGTCTGAAAACACGCCTGTCTGAACACGGCATAGGACAAGATACTATCAACGAAATTGAAAAACGGTTTACGGCACGAAATGTCTGTTTTGGAGAAAATCAAAATGTCAATGGCGCACTGACAAGAAAAATATTGGAGCAGGTATTGTAAGGCAAAATAATATTGTCAATCAGCAATTTATGTTCAACAAAACGAGATTATTATGAAAAATATATTACTCATACTCCTTTTGTATTTTTGTACTCAAACATTTGGACAAGGATTACCGTTGACGGTAATTGAAAATGAGATACGTACAAATGGTTCCTTGAATGGAAAATTCAAAAAGCAAGTGGTGGATTTAAACGATGATGGTAATAATGATGTTATCTATCTATACCTAGCGGGAGAACCTGAGGTTATTAGAGTGTTTTTAAACATAAACGGATTGTACGAAGAAAAAGTAATTGAGCCTTGTGGAATGTATAAGTTACGAGATGAAGGAAAAAGAAAAAAACTTTACATAAGGGATGCTTGTTGCTGTGGAGAATGTCCAACAT
>BNXT01000274.1 GCA_025999775.1 Bacteroidia bacterium
ATTTTATTAAAAATATTTCGTAAATTTGTATTTTATTGTTAACCTTAAAATGATAAAGCTATGAAATCATGTTTATTATTCAAATCTTTAGTGTATGGAATGCTTACGATAGCCTTACTGGCGGCGCTTTCGGCGTGCAATAAAAAGCCGGGCAGTCTCTCCGGTAAAATTACTGACAAAATCACAGGCGCTCCGATAGAGGCTGCAAATGTACAACTCAATCCTTTGGGATTGAACTATGTTACGAGCGGAGGACAATATGGATTTCTTGACGTAAAAGCCGGTAAATACGCCTTGTCTGTAACAAAAACGGGCTATATAGACATTACCTCCAGTAGCATTAGAGTGAAAGCGGATAATATTACTCGACATAATATGCAAATGACGCCCACTATGCCGGTACTTTCGACGCAAGCGGGAACTAATATAGACTATATAGCCACAACCTTTACTAGTACAGCTACGTTGAATGGAACTATTATTTATGCCGGCGACCCTGCCTATACCGAACGCGGCTTTGTCTATGATACTTCAACAAATCCGGATATAGAGCATGGTACAAAACAAATCGTATCGGGTAGTGATACGGGGCGTTATAGCGCCACTGTTACAGGTCTATTGACGGGTAGCGCTTATTATGTACGGGCGTATGCCACAAATAGCCATGGAACAGCGTATGGAAATCGAGTTAAGGATACACTACTATTTCCGAACATTATCGGAGTGGCGGGATTCATGATGCAAAAACAAGATATAGGACAAGGTACCTGGTATAGAGTGGATAGTTTGTGTAACAACTCAACTTTAGATGGGTTTACGGATTGGAGGTTGCCCACAGTCAATGAAATGGATAGAGTAAGCGTTATATTCTACAATAACGGAGATGTAGGGGAAATCAAATCCGAGCGCTATTGGTGCATTGATAAAACCATTGGTATGGATGAATGGTATGGGTATGTGTCGTTCAATTATGAGGTATCCGGTTTCTCTCGCAGTGGTAACAACTTTTATGGTCGTTGTGTCAGAACTCACAGATAACCCATCTGACCCTATTATTTGGACAGTTTCCTTGAAAACGAAAGAATTGAACATTAAAGACTAAACTACAATACAAACACATTTTAATTGACGTTGTATGAAAAAAACTATATTTTTGGTATTACTTACATGGTTTGTACAAACCATGCTGTTTTGTGATAATCGAAGGATACCAGAAGGTTTGTATATCTACGAATGGTATCACACTTCGAGTCAAGAAGTAACCTCTTGTGAGATATATCCTTATTGTGATAGAAATATTATGACTGTTTATCGTGGTAATGTTAAATTAGACGGCTATTCGCATACATGGACAAAAGGGGATTATCTACAAGAAAGGCTTGAAACTACTGCGATGTTAACCAAATGGGTAGTAGAAAAACAGCAATATGCTCAAGAGTTTGGATGGAAGACAAGCGAAACAGAATCTTTTACGCTCCCTAACAATGTGATTTTTTATGAGAGTACAATATCTTTGTTTTCAGAAGATAACCCTATAAAGGTTACTTTTTACCCCCAAGAGGTTCAAATTTATGATGAGCAAGGCGGAGAATTTGGCGACAAGGTTGTCTTGACGGATCAGGATATGCTTAAAATGTACGCTACGCGCGGATTTCTCTCGGATGCATACAATTGGCAGTACCGTTTCGCCGGAAGTTCTTGGACATCGTTTCCCGAAGGAATGAATTGGACGGACTCACTCTGTCTTATAGGTAGCAATTTTTTACAAGGTGTTTCATTTTTGGATTTGTTGCAGAGAAACACTACTGTGCAGGTTAGGATAAAATATGGCGATGAAAGATATACCACTCCGGTTGTAGTGGATCCAAAGTTAGCTGCCCCTAAATTTACCATTTCAAGTGAGCAGCCGACGTGTTACAAGGAAGATGGAAAAATAAAAATACAGCTGTTGGATAGGCAGTTGGAAGAAAAGGAAACATTAAATATTACGATTGCGAACAAAGATAATATAACTAAGCGTAATTATACGATGCCGCATAGTACGATGGTATATACAATAGATAGTATTTCTCCGGAGGATTCTATTAAAGTGCAATTACAAGGACACTACTATCCCAATGGCATTGATATATATCCAAAACTCGGAACTGTTTTTGCTCCGGGTCAGGACAGTGTATGGTGGGTTACAATACGAGACACAACGCCGTATCAATTTGAAGTAGGTACAGTTAAAGACGTTAGCTGTAACGGGGGCAGTAATGGCGCTAT
>BNXT01000275.1 GCA_025999775.1 Bacteroidia bacterium
ATATGCCTAATTGTTTGTCCCCGAAATGGATGCCTGCCAAGAAATTATTAGAGCGATTTTCAAGGAGTGTATCATTGTAAGACACGCCGGGTGTTACTAATTCCGTAACGCCGCGTTTAACCAATTTTTTAGCGGTTTTAGGGTCTTCTAATTGTTCACAGATAGCAACACGATGTCCGGACTTAACGAGCTTTGGAAGATACGTATCTATAGCGTGAAACGGGAAGCCGGCGAGTTCGGTGAACGTATCGGAGCCAATCGCTTTACGGGTCAGTACAATACCCAGTATTTGCGAGGTTTGAACGGCATCTTCGCCAAATGTTTCATAGAAATCGCCTACACGAAACAGTATCAACGCATCCGGATACTGCTCCTTAACGCTGGCGTATTGTTTCATCAAAGGTGATTCAGCATGAGTGGTAGTAGATGACATTAGCGTAAATATTTTTTAAGTTCTTCGATATCGCGACGGTCTTTTTTGGTAGGACGTCCGACACCTCTATCTCGGTATTCATAGTTGGTTTGGCGAATTTGTTTCCATTGTTCAAGTTCTTCCGGAGGTGTTAAATCTTCCATGAACAAAGGTACTTTTTGTGCGCCCATGCGTGAAGGTGCAATATCTAATATTTTGATACGCTTATTGATACCGGGGTGCGACAATTCGAGGATGTCTCCAATTTTAATGTCCCGAGACGGTTTGACAGCGATACCGTTCAGTTTGACTTTTCCGCCGCGGCAAGCATCGCTGGCTTGAGTTCGGGTTTTATATTGCCGTATAGTCCAAAGATACTTATCAATGCGTTGTGTTTCCATAGTATGGATCTTCATAGTTAAGTACATCCTGTTCATTGATGCCAAAATCTGCTAAGGAATCAATAGTCGGCAAAGCGATATCTTCGCTTAAAATACGATACAGTAATGCTAAATGTGGATTTATGTTTTTCACAAGTTCTTTTTGGCGTTCTATTAAATTTTTATCCCGACGGATAGCAGGACCTGTTTGGGTTTGTTCCGGCAAGTAGGTCATCACTTTGCGCGCGGTCTCTTGAATCAGCGGGCGTAGCAAGTCAAAATCAATATTTTGGGACAATAGTATATTATCGGCAATATGCCAAAAGAAGTTCACGAAATTATTTGCAAAGACAGCGGCGATATGCAGTGTTTGCCGTTGTTCCAAATCAAAATGGATTGCCGAGCGTCCGGTGAGGTCTAATGCCATCACGTTGAGTTCTGTTTTCAATACGTCATTTTCGGTATCAATGATGATAGGTACATCTTGCCAGACGACGCTTTTGTCTTTGGTAAAGGTTTGCAGGGGGTAGAAAGCGCCGCAGCAAGCGCCGTAAGCGCTATGGTCAAAATTCGCAGAGGTATGCACCCATAGTTTACCTTGTGGAATTTTTGATACTACGGAACTAATTGCATCATCGGGGACAGCGACAATGTATAAGTCTGCATTCGTATTTGGAAATGGCAATGTGCGATGTTCTACACATTGCACATTGTAACCATCAATCATACTTAGCGCCTCATCAAGGTGCGACCCTACATTACCGTAACCAATGATAACGATACTGGTTAAAACACTCTCGGTCATAACTTTGATTCATTCAACGATACGACACAACACAATAATCTGTGAAAACGAATCGGTGTGTCAACCAATTCTATTGGCAACCCAAGGTTACTTTCAATACCACACGACGATTCTGTTTGCGATTTTCTTCGCTTGAGTTCGGAACCATCGGGTCTGAGCATCCTTTGCTGACGGTTTGAATACGGCTGGCGGCAATGCCTCTGTTGATCAAATAGCGTTTAGCCACTTGTGCACGTTGGTCGCCGACACGCAGGTTAATCTCTTGAGAACCTCTATCGCAAGTATGACCTTCTACAACAACCATAGCCGCGCTATCCGACTTCAGTGTGAGCACGATGTCGTCCAACAAGACTTGATTAGGTTTTGAAAGCATCGTTTGTGCATTCTCATAATTCGATACAATCGCTATTTTCAGAGGTGCAACGGAGCCAATAAGACCGCCCGTTTGTGGGTTATATACACCTGTGCTCGCGTTTGCTGCTGCCTCAAGCAAACTATCCTGTCTAGCTTTCAATTCTTCTTCAAAAGCTTTTTGTTGGTCTTCGATTTCTTTAACTCGTGCTTCCGAACGTTTTAAACGTGACTCCAACTGTTTTACACGTTGATCAGTTTCAGATAAAGAATCTCTGAGACCTTCAACTCCTGCCGCAGCCTGTTGAGCAAT
>BNXT01000276.1 GCA_025999775.1 Bacteroidia bacterium
TATTTGCATATTTACGTTTTTCGATCATCTCTTCAACTAAATGATTGATTTCAGTGATATGTTCGGAAACCTCTTTAATGAGTGCCAATTGAATAGCGGCGTGCTGTTTAAATTCTTTATCCGTAAACACTACTTTCAGTTGACTAACGTTCTCAAGCAGTACATTTTGGTAGCGAATAGCCACAGGCGTAATATGGTTCACTGCCAAGTTTCCCAACACACGGGACTCTATCTGCACACGTTTTGTAAAGATCTCCCATTTTACTTCGTTGCGAGCCTCCAATTCTTTTTCTGACAGCACGCCGGAACGTTTGAACATGGCGACACTATCCTTTCTCAGGTAGGTATCGTACATTTTGGGTGTGCTTGTCTCGCAGTCTAATCCACGTTTTGCCGCTTCTTTACGCCATTCATCGCTGTAATTATTGCCGTTGAAAACGACGGGTTTACATTCTGAAATATAGCGTTTCAACACGGACAAGACCGTTTCTTCAAACGATTGCTTCGAGGTTTTGGATTGCGCTGCTATAATATCACTATGGAACGTATTCAGTTGGTCTGCCAATGCTGCCGACAGCGCTATCATCGCCGACGCAGGATTAGCTGATGAACCAAC
Organism: Bacteroidia bacterium; assembly: GCA_025999775.1. Taxonomy (GTDB): domain Bacteria; phylum Bacteroidota; class Bacteroidia; order Bacteroidales; family P3; genus BNXT01. The sequence goes on from BNXT01000276.1 coordinate 617, forward strand.
GGCTCTAAATTCAAAACGGTTACCCACAAAAGCAAACGGCGAGGTACGGTTACGGTCGGTATTATCCAAGCGTATTTCCGGCAATATACCCATATTCAAGTTTAACCTTTGTTTGTTGTCCATCAACTTTTGCAACGATTTGCTTTCTACTTCATTGAGCATTTGCATCAACTGATCGCCAATAAACACAGAGAATATGGACGGTGGCGCTTCCGAAGCGCCTAAGCGGTGCACATTGCCCGCCGAGGCTATACTCGCTTTTAACAGCCCATTGTATTTATAGACTACCATCAAGGTATTGATCAAAAAACACAAAAATTGTAGGTTACTTTTCAGATCTTTGCCCGGAGAAAACAGATTAACGCCTGTATCCGTGCATAACGACCAGTTGCTGTGTTTTCCGCTACCATTGACCCCTGCAAAAGGTTTTTCGTGTAACAGTACTTTGAAACGGTGCTTCTTTGCAAGTTTGCGCATCACCGTCATCATAATCAGATTATGGTCAATAGCCAAGTTCAGATTCTCAAATATTGGCGCTAATTCAAACTGGTTAGGCGCTACTTCATTATGTCGTGTTTTAGCAGGGATGCCCAATTTGTAACATTCAATTTCGAGTTCCCGCATAAATTCAAGCACCCGAGACGGTATTGAACCTTGATAATGGTCTTCTAATTGTTGATTTTTGGCAGACTCATGTCCCATCAACGTGCGTCCACACATAACAAGATCGGGACGTGCGTTAAACAGATTGCGGTCAATTAAAAAATATTCTTGTTCTAATCCTAAGTTGGATTGTACACTTTGTACTTTTTTGTCAAACAATCGACAAATTTTCACTGCGGCTTTATCAAGGGCGCTTACGGAGCGTAGCGTCGGCGCTTTATAGTCAAGCGCTTCCCCGGTATAAGCAATGAAAACGGTCGGGATAAATAGGATACGATTATATACGAACACCGGCGAGCTAACATCCCAAGCGGAGTAGCCTCTAGCTTCTACCGTATTACGTATGCCGCCGCTGGGAAAACTGGACGCATCCGGTTCTTGCTGCACCAACATATTGCCGCTAAACAATTCTATGGGGTTACCATTTTGTTCAAGACCCAAGAAGGCATCATGTTTTTCGGCAGTGCCTTCCGTAAGTGGGTGAAACCAGTGCGTATAGTGAGTAACGCCTTTTTCGCGCGCCCAAACACGCATACCATCCGCCACTTCATCGGCATACGTCCGATCAAATGAGATCTTCCCTTGACGAACATCTTCCAACATGGAAAACGCTCGGTGTGTTAAATACTGTTTCTGTTTGTCTGTGCCGAAAACATTGCATGCAAAATAATCTGTGATAAAACATGCCGGATAATCCACGGATACCGCAGGATCATTAGAACTTTCGGCTAAGGCTTTGAATCGTAACATAATTGAATTTTTGTTTAAATTAGAACCTAAAACGAACCTATCTCCCCCCCTTATAACCGGACGCAAAGGTACAACAAAAAAACCGAGTTACCAATCGTTTAATAATTTTTTTATTAACACTATTATTGCTTGACAAACAACACGTATTCACAGTCATTTACGTGCAATAATTGCATTTTATGATGAGGTTACTAACAATGAGTAATGAATAATGAGTAATGAATAATGAGTC
>BNXT01000277.1 GCA_025999775.1 Bacteroidia bacterium
TTCCTGCATCTATAGACAATCTTTCGCTGAGAGTGTTGGATGGTACTATCAATTTTGAGTTTGGTATCAATGTGAGTTTAACCTCTGCGACAGACAATGGCTTTGGCGCAAGCGGCGGGTTCATTCTCAGGTCGAACTTAGTAGAAGAAGACGGACGGCAATCTTGGCGTTTTAGGAGTGTCGAAATGAACGCTCTGGGTATCAATGTGAGTACCAGCGCTTTTAGTTTTAGAGGTACCTTGGCAATTTTTAGAGAAGATGTGCAGTATGGTACAGGCTTTTATGGAGACGTTGCGTTTAATATACAACAACTGAACAATTTTGGTATTGAAGCCTCCATGATGTTTGGTAAAGCGCAAAATTCGTTAGCACAAGAGTATCGTTATTGGTACGTAGATGCCAAGGCAAACCTACCTGCGAGTATTCCCATTTATCCGCCCTTAGCGATAACCGGTTTTGGTGGCGGCGCAAGTAATCGCATGGCGCTCGCCGGTACTACTACACAGGGAAATAAATTCAGTCCCTCCGGCTTAAATTATCTACCTAATCCGGCTGCCGGCTTAGGATTAAAAGCGTCCGTGATGTTAGGCTTGACGACCGGAAATACTTTTTCGGGTAATGTGGGCTTGGAAATGGCGTTTAATTCTACCGGAGGTCTAAATTACGTTCGTTTCAATGGTAGCGCTCAACTCGCGGTTCCGGTTGACAAGCTTGAGATGTATGCGAAACTTGAAAGTAGTCTATCTCAACTATCCGATGCAAAGGCTTTGGCAAAGTTTTATAGCGACGATAGAGCACAAAGTTTGGCAGCTCAGAACATGAAAATTGAGGCTAACGCCATGTTGGAATTAAATTTCACCAATAGAGAGTTAACAGGAAATTTTTCAGCTTATGTCAATTCACCTATAATTAAAGGCGGCGCTGATGCAAGCGGCTTGCTTGGAAACGTTAACATGTATATCGGACAGAACAGATGGTATCTGCATGCGGGGAAGCCTGATGCACCTATTTCTTTATCCTTAGGGGTGGGCAATGCGCGAGTTACTGCAAACTCCTACTTAATGACGGGGCACGATTTACCGTCGATGCCGCCGCCGCCACAAGAAGTAACGAGGATTTTGGGCAACATCAACAGCGCCTCCAATCGTAACGCCGTAAACTTACAGGGAGGTACCGGCTTCGCTTTTGGCGCCAATATGGCTTTAAGCACCGGCAGACTGCGTGCCGCTATTTTCTACGCACAATTAGACGCAGGCTTAGGCTTTGACTGCATGCTCAAACAGCATACCAATGTTTTTTGTGCGGGTAGTAACGAATTAATAGGTATGAACGGATGGTATGCCGAAGGTCAAGCGTATGCCTACCTTTCTGGCGAGGTGGGCTTGCAGATAAAACTATTGGGCAAACAACGTAATGTCAATATTTTGAGCGCGTCAACGGCTGCGCTCATGCAGGCAAAACTGCCTAATCCGGCATGGTTCCAAGGTAATTTGGCATTGCAGTATAATGTACTTGGAGGGTTGGTTAAGGGTAATTGCAATATGTCCATAGAACTTGGCGAGCAATGCACTATGATAGGCTCCGGCAGTGAATTGGACGGCGAACCTATCATTGCCGATATCGCGCCTAATAAGACCGACGTAACCTACGATGTCTTCTCTATTCCGCAAGCGGTTTTTAATATCCCTATCCAAGCATTTAAGTTGGAAGACAACCAAAAAGACTATAAAGCGGAACTATCGGAGTTTACAGTCAAAGATGAGAGAAGTCAATCCGTTGCCGGTAGATTAAAATGGAGCGAAGACAAAATGTCGGTTGAGTTTGTGCCGACAGAGGTATTGCCCGGACAAAAAACACTAACGACCAATGTAAAATTAGCCTTTTATGAAAAAACTTCGACCACCTCTTGGGCTGCAACGACGGATGAAAGCGGTAATGCTTACCAAGAAACCAAAACGGCAAGTTTCAGAACAGGCGACCGTCCCGATAATATTCCCCTGCATAATGTGCTCTATGCTTACCCTGTGCCCAATCAACACTATTTCTTAAAAAGAGAAAACCCGACAGTCCAGATAACGCTGAAACAAGGACAAGAATATCTTTTTACTGATGCTAATAAAAGGGTTCAAGCACGCTTTATAGGTAACAACGATACCCTGTATAGCGACCTCCCGCGTTACTACTCTTCAAATAATACAATTTTTGTTACGCTACCGGATTTAGCGCTAAGTACAACCTATACT
>BNXT01000278.1 GCA_025999775.1 Bacteroidia bacterium
GATGCTTCTGCTTATTATGCGTGGATTATAGTATTGAATGGCGAGGTACTACAAGAATTTGTAATGACCTCTTGTTGGTAGTGCAAATAATGAATGATTTACGTTCGGCATATAGAACAACAAAGAAAGATGACGAAATTACAAATTTCGCCGAACATAGTCGTTTCGGCTACGCTCAACGACCGGCAACTCCACACTCCTCACTTCACATTCTAAAACATAGCCTTTTTGAACAGATTAATGGCGTTTTTTCGTATATTTTGTGTAAAAAAACACATTTTTGGTACTAAAAATGTGTTTTTTTGTGTATATTTGCAGTCAATTTTAATTGAAAATAGTATGCGAAGAAAATTATTACAGCAATTATTAGAGTGGAAAAATAGCGAAAGACGCTTGCCATTACTGCTTGAAGGCGCACGACAGGTTGGTAAAACTTACCTGCTCGAAACACTTTTTGGCAAAGAGTATTTTCAGAATGTAATTCGCGTTAATTTTGAAAAAGCCGATTCGGAGTTGCTCGCCTTGTTTGAAGGTAATATCGAACCACAAAGGATTATCGAATATTTGTCCTTAAAGTTTAATACTGTTATTGTTCCAAGCGATACTTTGTTGATTTTTGACGAAATTCAAGAACTCCCCCGAGCTTTAACTTCGCTAAAATATTTTGCCGAAGATGCACCCGAATATCACATTGCCGCGACAGGAAGTTTGCTCGGAATTGCGTTGCATAGTGGCGTTTCATTCCCTGTGGGTAAAGTTACACGCTTACGGCTGTATCCGATGGATTTGGAAGAATTTTATTGGGCTTTTGATAAGCAAAATCAAACCAATGAAGCACACGAAGCAATCAAAAAATTAAGAAAACCGCTAATTGAAAGTGATTTTCGAGATTTATTTCAACAGTTTTTAGCTGTTGGCGGAATGCCTGCCGCAGTAAAAGAATGGACGGAAAGCAAAGATCTTAACCACGTTGAAATGATTTTGAAAAATATTCTTGCCGACTATAAAGACGATTTTAGCAAACATACAAGTAATGCCGAATCTCGAAAAATTGGCAACGTGTGGCGTAGTATTCCACAACAATTTGCCAAAGAAAATCATAAATTTGCCTTTAAAACCGTTGAGTCGACGGCTCGCGGACGAGATTATGCTTTTGCTATTGACTGGTTGATTGATGCGGGTTTGATTTATAAAATAAATCTCACTGCTCACGGCGACAAATTGCCGCTGTCTTTTTATTCGGATAAGTCCGATTTTAAAATTTATGCTCTTGACGTTGGATTGTTGAGACAATTAGCAAGTTTGCCTGCCTCCATTGTAGTTGGCGATGATAATATTTGGTCAAATTTTGGCGGCGCTTTTGCCGAAAACTTTGTATTACAACAACTGCGTTCTCTTGGTTTTGACGAAACATACTATTGGGCAAATAATGCCGACAATTCAAATCAGCCCAAAGGAAAAAGCGAACTGGATTTTATTATTTCAGACGAAAATGTAATTTTCCCCATTGAAGTAAAATCGGGCGAACAAGTAAAAGGACAAAGTTTGAGGGTTTTTCGCAACAAATACAAACCTGAATTGAGCTTACGTTTTTCTCTCAAAGGATTGGAATACAACGAAGGCTTACTAAATATTCCGCTGTTTTACTCATTCTTAGTTAACGACTTACTCACGCAAAAAGACAATTTACCAAATTCGAGTTTTGCATTCATAAAAAACTGTATTCCCTAACGGGAAAAACGGGTGTGTGCAGATGCTTATTTCTATTGAGTATGAAAATCCTAACGGATTATCAACGCTTTTTGCCCGTAGGGCATTCATATCAATAGAAGAATACAGCAGACAATTCCGCTTTTGTCAATATGACATACATCGCGACAATTTGAAATGCACTCTATATGTTGTTTACGCAGCCAAAACTTGAAAAAAAATGTACTTTTGGCTGGATAAAAGCATGTTTTTTATTTGCAATTCAAAACAATTTAGTACCTTTGTAGTCGAATTTAATATCTTGTAAAATGGAACGAAATATTATCGGCAGAGAGAACGAAAAAAAACGTCTGAAAGAATTGTACAATTCTAAACAACCTGAATTTGTGGCTGTTTACGGCAGGCGGCGTGTTGGTAAAACATTCATTATCAGAGAAATGTTTGACAGTAAAATAACTTTTGATTTGGTTGGAGTGGCAAATGCAACAACAAAAGACCAACTTCAAAATTTCAAATTAACACTCCTACAA
>BNXT01000279.1 GCA_025999775.1 Bacteroidia bacterium
AAATAAACCCTGATGCCATCATTGTGGTAGCGCCTTCCGACCATATCATCCTTGCGGAAGACAAATTTTCCGAAGTGGTGCACTCGGCATTAGCAGCAGCTTCTGTCAACGACTGGCTTATCACTTTGGGCATACAACCCCATGCTCCCAATACAGGCTACGGCTATATTCAGTTCGATGATGCCACGATGTATGCTCAAGACAATCGCATCAAAAAGGTCAAAACATTCACTGAAAAGCCCGGATTAGAAATGGCAAAACAATTTCTCCAAAGCGGCGATTTTCTGTGGAACGCCGGTATCTTCGTGTGGAGTCTCAAAAGTGCGATGGCTGCCGTTCAAGAGTACCTTCCCGACATCAATGAACTGTTTGCTTCCGGAAACGACACCTATAACACCGACAAAGAAACCGCTTTTATTGCAAAGGTATATCCGATATGCGAAAACATATCCATAGACTACGGTGTGATGGAAAAAGCCAAAAATGTCTATGTACTTGCCTCCGAATTTGGTTGGTCGGATTTGGGCACTTGGGGCACGCTTTACGAACATTTGGACAAAGACAGCAAGCATAATGCCGTTGTCGGACGTAATGTAGTATGCCACGACACCTCCAATTGCGTGGTGCACGTACCTACCGATAAAGTCGTGGTCATACAAGGATTGGACGATTATATCGTTGCCGAAGACAATGGCGTACTTCTCATTTGTAAAAAAACTGACGAGCAACAGATCCGCCAATTAGTGGCTACGGTTGCTACCGAAAAGGGGCAGCAATACGTGTAGTCGTAAGCAAAACCAGCTATCTATTAGTTCAATCTATTATCCAAAGGATAGACATTACGGTGTTGAAATAACGCCTGCAATATGCTGATAACATTCATTAACACGGATGTTTTTAAACACCACCTTCGTTTTCATGAAATTAAATATCGGCAAGGTCGCCGTACCTGTTCCTGTAAATGCGTCGCCCTCCTTTACTACGGAAGTGATTGTTACCTTACTGCCTGCGGAAAAAATAACATCCTTAGCTTTCAGCATATCAATAGTTTTTTCACAGGTATCGGATATGGGCACTGGCGGTATGCCGCATGCTATCACGCTATCGAACGCTTGGAGTGTTGTTACTTCAATGACCAAGCTCTCATCGCTTTCGGTACGAATACATTGCGCCTTAATCTTGACTTCGTAGGTGGTTGCCGGTTGCAGTCCGTCAATAGTCGCTTGCATGCTGTTCGTTTGCATTGAAAACCAAGCATTGTCTGTTGTATTATCTTTAGTGCGGTAAAAGACCTGATATGACTGATGTTCATGGCTATTTGACCATTGTGCGCTAATGGTCGTCGGGTTACCCGATGTCGCCTCAAGATCCATCGGGTTGGTGCATTTGTCCACATACTGAAAGCGTCCTATTTCGCTATAACCCTTGTTTTTGAACAGCGCCGGCACCGCTTCATCACTACGTACTCGTACCCGAAATGCGTAATCGAAGTTAGCTTCCAATGGCAGATACTGATTATCATACGGAAGTGTTGTGCCAAACAGGGTTTGTTCATAATATTTGGATGTACCCACAAATAGCATTTCTAAGCTGCCTCTATAACCATTAGGTATTTGCGCCAATTCAAAATCATAGACCACCGTGTGCGGGCTATTGAAGCGTCCTATATGTCGAGGTGTCCATGAAAACATAATCGGGTCAACAGCCTGTGTATATATCACGGCGTTATTTTGAGGAATATTAAGTACAGGCGGGTCTAACTCTTGCACCCAAAACGTTGTTTTCATTTCTGCCGCAGACACCTTAATACCGCTTTGTATTTCGTAAACCTCGAACCACATTTGGTATTCGCCGTCGGGTAATCGGGTCGCTCTGCGCAACAAATCTGTTTGTGATATTCCTGATATCGTTAAATTCTCCATCAAGAAATACGGACGCAATTCGTCCATCGTGAGCGTCAACGGTACCCCGCCTTCAATACGGTAACGCGGCAACAAGGAACTTCTCGTACTGACCATGCGTACGGTACGTCCTTCAAGATGTAACGATAAACATACTTCGCCATACGAAACGTTCAAATCGCGTAGCAACAATTCCAACGAGCAGTTTACGGACTGACCATCCAAGAAGTCGGATAATCTCAACGGATATGGTGTGGTCATCATTGTTCTGGAACTCACCGGCGCTATTTGTCCAAAGGTCAATTCAGCGCTACACAGACAGCCTAAGCC
>BNXT01000280.1 GCA_025999775.1 Bacteroidia bacterium
CGAGCGCTTACAATTATGTTTGAGAAACATTATGTTTGAGAAACATAATAAATCAAGGATTAAATGATACAATTTGTTGATAGAATATCCGAACAATTTCGCTTGAAAGAGGCATTGGCAAAAGATACCGCTTCTTTTGTGGTGCTTTATGGAAGACGACGTTGTGGAAAATCGCGCCTTATCCGTCAGATATTAAAAACGGATGATATTTATTTTATGGCAGATCAATCGGAAGCAACACAACAACGTGCATTATTGGCAAAAGTGATAGCAACAACGATAACCGGTTTTGACAAAGTGATTTATCCCGAATGGGAGACGCTCTTTGAAACATTTAATCTACGGTTGACAAAAAAAGTTACGCTTTGTTTAGACGAATTTCCTTATTTAGTAAAAAGTGCGCCCGAACTGCCTTCTATATTTCAAAAAATGATGGATGACAAAGAACATTTAAGATTTAATTTGATTCTTTGTGGTTCATCGCAGCAATTGATGTATGGTTTGGTTGATAGCACGGCTCCCTTATACGGTCGCGCAGACGAAATCATGAAAATCAAACCGATGCAAGTATCGTACATTCAAGAGATATTGAAATGCTCTGATATTGAGGCGATTGAAGAATATAGTGTTTGGGGTGGCGTGCCTCGTTATTGGGAATTACGGTTGGCAGAACCAAATTTGCAGGATACGTTGAAAAAACATTTGCTAAGTTCGCAGGGTATATTGTACGATGAACCGGTACGGTTGTTTTTGGACGATATGCGCGACACGGTACATTCGTTTACTATGCTTTCGCTGATTGCTTCGGGATGCCATCGTTTGTCGGAAATTGCGGGACGACTTGGAAAACCATCTACTCATTTGGCGGCTCCGTTAGATAAACTGCTCTCGCTCGGATACATAGAACGTGAAGTCCCTTTTGGAGAAAATTACAGAAATAGCAAAAAAGGTCTTTACAAAATAGCCGATCCGTTCCTTGATTTCTATTTCAAGCACGTGGTTCCGTATCGTTCTTTTATTGAAACAGAACAGTCAGATGTTGTTTTGAATCGTATTGGAGAGCATTTTGCAAAATATGTGTCTTTTTACTGGGAAAAACTTTGCATGGCATCGGTTTCGTATCTCAACATAGACGGAATTACCTTCAATCCGGCAGCAAGATGGTGGGGTAGTCCAGCGAAAGATGTATCCATAGAATTGGACATAGTAGCCGACTCGCAAGAGGGCAATTATTTGTTAGTAGGAGAATGTAAATGGAGCAACAAGGTTGTCAATATAGAAGAACTTTTTGCCGACTTAAAAAGAAAAGCGGCATTGTTGCCTTTTGGCAAAGATAAAACGGTTATTCCGCTTCTTTTCTTAAAACATAAGGTAAAAACTACGCCTGAACAAAAAGTGTTTTTCCCGAATGATGTTCTACGGGCATTGAAAAGATAATGCAAAATAACGATTCCAAGTAATAGAAAAATACAATAAAATGAACAATGTTGCTTTTACAATTTGTGCAAAGAATTATATCGGATTAGCCTTAATTCTTGAGAAGTCATTAAAAAAACATAATCCGGATACTCAGTTTTTTATTTTTGTTGCAGATGAATTTGAAATGGGATATGATTTAAATCTGTTACCATCAAATGTGATAATCGCAAAACAAGTAGTGAATTTGGATGCATTGGAATGGTCGGATATGGCTTTTAAATATAATCTGATGGAATTTTGCACATCAATAAAACCTTTTTGTTTTCAATATCTTTTCGACAAGCAAAATTTTGATAATGCAGTTTATTTGGATCCGGATATTTATTTTTTTAATTCACTGGATTTTGTTTTGGACAAGTTAAAAGACCATAGTATTGTGGTAACTCCTCACGCATTGAATGTGGAACTCAAGAATAATAGTGAGCATACAGATGCTTTTCTGTTTACGGGTATATTTAACTTAGGATTTTTAGCGCTAAAAAATGATATTCATTCGGAAAAAATGCTTAAATGGTGGGGTTCCCACTTAAAAGATAAATGCTATGTTGACTTTTTTGATTCTCAATTTACAGATCAAAAATGGATGAATTTTTTGCCAATGTTTTTTGATAGTCAGACTTTATATATCAGTCGGCATAAAGGATTAAATGTCGCACCTTGGAATTTTTATGAAAGAGAAGTTTTTCTTGAAGATAATACGTTTTTTGTAAAGTATAGAGATGGGCAAATC
>BNXT01000281.1 GCA_025999775.1 Bacteroidia bacterium
GTCATAGCTCACAATCGTTCATTCATGCTATTTTACGATTATTGTTACCGATTGGTTTTCAGCTTTCACGAGATACAGACCGCTAGGCAGGTCAGAGACGTCAAGCGTTGTTTGCGTGCCTGAGGCTCTGTATTCTTTCAAGAGAGTACCCTGTAGGTCGAACAATCTGATTACGCTACCCATCTGCAATTTTTCGTAACTGATAGTTACTTCACCTGTTGTTACGGGGTTCGGATAAGCGGTCATCGTTTCTTCACGTTCGAGATTTCCAATGGAGACGTCGCAGGTTCTAACGGATGAGGCATCTCTTTTGAACAGTTCAACAGAATAGTTTCCAGGTACCGATGACTGTTGGTCAAGATACAAGTACGCATTTTCGCCTCCTTTATCCTGCTCTATTTTCACATTATTTTTGTACCATTGGTACTGTATGAAGGAGTGTCCGCCGTTAAGTTCCGTATTCAAGTCAATAGCCAAGATATTATCCTTGTAACGTTTGATGATATCGGCGTTGTAGCGTTTCACAAACCTGATATAGTAGGTTTTCGGCGTACCGCCCAATACACTATTTGCAGTTATCCTAAACACGTTTACACCGGGTTTTTGGATATTGTCAATGAAAGCTCCTGTCATACCGGACTGAACAGTATCATTCCAATGATAGAGCAGGTCGGCATCATAAGCGTGGGCTCTGATAGATACTATAGAGGTGTCGCAAGGTAGGTCAATAGTATAATCGGTAGAATCCCATTTGAAACCTAAGTTGTAGGGATTTCCGTTAATGATTACATCAACGCTATCGACACGTGAAGGTATTTGTCTCCAAACGGCGCTCATTACCAAGTCGCCGACAACTCTATCGTAGCGATAAGACCAGCCGCCGCGCGTAGCATATACGGTATCGCTAGATAAGGCAATAGATCCGTCTATATCGCTAACAACAAACTGAGTATCAACTTTGAAGTGTACGAACTCATACCCTGGCGTTCTAACGGAGAGGATGTAATCCACTCTGCTTGGAGCCACAACGTCATAAGGGACGTAGTCGTAGAAGTCGGGCATTGATGCGAAGCCAGTCCTATAGGTTACGCGGAATGTATCCGGCGTCCATTGTGGGTATAATACTACTTCGCCATTTCTCGTTGACGTGAGACTGTTGACTATAGAGCCATTAGGTATCACGAGTCCCATACCTTCTGCGTTCATATTCCAGGAGTGGAATTGGTAACCTGCTCTCGCAAACGTATTAAGCGGCAGTGTAGTATCTACGCCATAGAAGGTGTTGATATTAGGCATGAGCCCACTGTACTCGCTAATACCGGCACGGTCGAACGAAATTCTATACGGATTAGCCAACCATACGGCATACAGTGTTGTATCTCCGTCGATAATTTCCGGTGTTGACGTATTGATACATTGGGCGTCAGCGGTATCTCTATCCAGTTCAAAGTTACCATGTTCACCGATCACCGGTTCAAAGGACCAACCTCTGAACTCAAATCCTTCTCGAGTTGGACTCGGAGCTCCAGTAGTCGCCAAAGCATTAGCCAACAAGACATCCGTTTGAACACCAAAAGTTGGGGCAAGTGCGTAGGTTCCGCCGTAGAGTTCAAAGGTTATGATGTTAGTTGCTGATTGCCAGTAAGCGTACAGTTCGCGTGTTGTACCGGCGGCTGGACGTGGTTTATCCCAGACAGAAGTACCCATAGCCGGGAGGTAATAGCAGTTACCTGCTCCGTTTGGTTCATCCCAATAACCTGCGAATATCCAGCCTTTACGGTAAGGTTGCGTAGCGGCGGGTAGTATGGCGTCAAAGACGACGTCAACGCTATCTGTGCCGATGAGGCTATCGCCGCCCTGTTTGTTCAGAGCTATGCGGTAAGCATGCGGATTCCATACAGCATTGAGGAGCAATTCTGCGCTGTCGGTAGCCAACAAGGTATCAATCAAAGCGGCATCAGGATAGCGTACTACAGTAGGATCGCTTCCTTGAACAGCCCATCCGTTGAAGTCATACCCTGTATAAACGTAGGTATTTGTTGCCAAACGTTGCGGGTTCGTTGTTGTATCGCCGTAGAAGGTACGCCATTGATAATTGAATCCTGATATTGGATAATTATCTATGGAAGAGTTGGTTTGGAATACCACTTTATAGTCGTAGTTTTTCCAACGAGCTTCCAATACGG
>BNXT01000282.1 GCA_025999775.1 Bacteroidia bacterium
CACTAAGTGGTATTCAGACACAGTTGGAATGTAGCGAGAAAAAAAATCCCCTTCATACGGAAGCTGACCAAAGCGCCTCGTGTACTGCTTCGATTATAATGAATCCACTTCATATAACCGGACATACATTTAATGCGGATGGGTCGGTGACATTTGACGGAGCAACCGGTTATATACAATGGCGTGATCAAGGAACGGCGCCCTCAACTGTTGTATATCCGGGTACTTCGTTTGTTGGAAATCATGGCTATTATTTGGAAGAAGGGACTACCGGACCCGGTGTTGTGAGTAATCCGGTTCCTTTTAGCAATCTTGAAATACAGTCGCTACCCAATAAATTTACATCCACTTATTATAATACAAGTCATACTTACAATGCGGTGCACTATCGTATTGATAATTATACAAGCGGGCCTACTATTAATCGGCACGATAACGCCTATACGTTGCCGGCATTTCCACAACCGAATAATTTAAGCGCTTCACTTTATGGAGGCGAGATAACGTTCACATGGAATATTACGGCAGGTGGATCAGGGTCTCCCACGAGTGGGTATGCGATACAATGGCGGCGAATCAATGGTGGGCAATGGAACGATTTTCCGGCAACGCCTGTATCGGGGAACCTCAACTATACTATTTCAGAGACTTCGCATAGTGTAAAGTATCTTTATCCCGAAAAAAATGTGGGCGAACGTAATTATGAGTTTCGGGTTAAACGCAGTAATCTTAATTGGGACGTTTTTGACGCCAAATGCTCTGTAACAATACAAACCAATCCGGTTACTGTTAGGGATGTTGTGGCAACCGCTAATAAAACAGGCATCAAAATAGATTGGCATATTAATAAGGGTTATGTAGAAAATGGTTGGCAATACCGTGTCTTTGTGAAAGAGGTTGCTGATGGCGATTATCCGACAACACCCGAATATACTATTACTTATGACCGAATTGCCGATAGAATTGATACTGCGACCAGAACATGGCAACATAGTGCAGCAGTAACCTGCCAACAGTATTTTTACAGAGTGGAATTATGGGATACGCTTATTGAAAATTCATCCGGGAAATTAGTATCCGCCGTAGAAACACGAGGCGCTACGGTCAAACCGAATAATGGTTCTCACACAGTAACATCATTTCATGTTTCCAAAGGATTCTATACTGACCATGTATCTTTAGAGTGGACAGTGTCCGATACGTCGGGTTTTACGGGTTATATTATTTCGCGTATGCCATGGAATACCGCCAACTCCAAGCCTACCGAAACGGATATTCATTCGGAAAGTCATAATGGCGGTACAAACCAATACAGATGGGAAGACCCAAACGCTATTCCCGGAATATACTATACCTATAAACTCAAAGGTATGGTTCAGTGCGTAGCCACTGAAAAAGCGGCGGAAATTCCCTCTACGGGTTTTATACAGACGATGGGTGTAGTGAGTGGAAAAATAGACTTCATGGGTGGCTCGGCGGTCGAAGACGTTAAAGTTATTGTCGAAAGTTCGGAAGCCTATCATGCAAATCGAAGTATGGAATTTAATAATGAGCAAGGAACATATATTACTATACCTTACGATTCGGGAGCGCTGTCGCCGGCGGAATTTTCGTATCAGGCGTGGTATAAAAAAAGCGAAAAATCCGGTTCCGGAGGCGTGCTGTACAGCAGCTATCATCGCTATGCAGCGCTTTGCGATTCGACCGGTCATATTCAGTTTGTGGCTTTTGATAAAGATAATGTTACACATACCTACACTTCCACGTATCAACTTCCTTCAAATGTCTATAAGCATATTTCAATAACATATCGTGCCGATGCCGGCAGTAACAAGGCTTTTGTAGCGCTCTATATCAATGGAGAATTGCAAGAGAGCGGATTGATAGCGATGACAGCCTCAAAAATAGGGTTTCCATATCCTCGTGGCGAATCAGCGCCGGGGAAAAACGACTATGACAGCAAAATAGGAGGTGTACCGATTGCCCCATTAGCAGACTATGGACGGCTGGTTAGTGGACATTTGGATGAGTTGCGACTATGGAATATGGAACTTAGCGCAGAAGCTATAAAAAATAATTGGGATTGTTATATATCGGGTAAAGAAGAATATTTAAGTCATTACTATCGTTTTGATGAGGTGGACGGCTATGAAGTGTTTGATATATCAGGGC
>BNXT01000283.1 GCA_025999775.1 Bacteroidia bacterium
GGACAAGTGAGCAGCAAGACGTACAATGCGTCCGGAGATTTGGTATCGGCGACGGATAATGGCGGCACGATAACCTACGCTTATGATGTACCGGTCTTATTGTTCGTATCCATCACCAAGCCCCCGTCGCATTTGCAGTAAAGCCTATCTCTGACGTTCTTGACGAGCGCCCAATCCTTACCTCTTTGCAATTACAGTTTTGGCAATGGATTGCCGACTATTATATGTGCTATTTCGGCGATGTGATGCAGGCGGCTTTGCCTTCGGCGTTCAAATTAGCCGGAGAGAGCGTTATCGTCATCAATCCTGATTTTGACGGTGATGTATCAGACTTAAACGAACGTGAATATGCCGTAGTGCAGGCTCTACAGCATAAGGAAGGGCTGTCGATAGCAGAGATATCCGGAATTACAGGGCTATCCAAAACCATTCACCTTATCAAGAACCTACGTGACAAGAATGTAATCTTGGTAAAAGAAGAACTTGTCGAACGCTATCGCCCACGATTGCAACAGTTCCTCCGAATAGGACAAAAATACCGTGATGAGGTGGCGCTTCAAGCGCTCTTTGATCGGTTGGAACGCCGCGCTTTCAAACAACTTCAAGCGCTAATGCAATTTATTCATCTCATCACCCAACAGAAAACCGAAGAACTGAGACGCGAAGCGCTACTTGCCACGATGGAAAACAAAACCGATACCGGCGCTGTTCTCCGAACGATGATCAAAAATGGTATTTTTGAAGTCATCGAAAGAGCCGAAAATAGACTTAAAGATACGACTGCTGTAAGTCATTCAGATACTATTTGTCTATCCAATGCACAACAGCAAACCCTTGACGATATTCAACAGCTACATCATGAAAAAAGCGTTGTACTATTACACGGCGTTACTTCCAGCGGCAAGACAGAGATTTACATTAAACTCATTGAACAAGCGTTACAACAAGGACAACAAGCCCTATACTTGTTACCGGAAATAGCGTTAACAGACCAAATTGTGCGTCGATTACGTAAGTATTTTGGGAAGAAAGTAGGCATCTATCATTCTCGTTTTAATGAACAGGAACGCATAGAGATTTGGAATCGCGTGCATACACAGGGTGATGATCAATTTCAAATCATCATAGGCGCTCGGTCGGCTATTTTTCTGCCCTTTGTCAAATTGGGATTAGTGATTGTGGATGAAGAGCATGACATGTCGTACAAACAGTATGACCCTGCCCCGCGTTACAATGCGCGAGATACGGCTATTTATTTGGCAAATACACACCAAGCTAAGGTTTTACTTGGCTCTGCAACACCTTCAGTCGAAAGCTATTTTAATGCCACTTCGGGTAAGTATGGCTTAGTAACGCTCACTACGCGCTATGGTAACGGGCAGTTACCGGAAATACGCATTGCCGACCTCTCCGACGAAAAACGCAAACAAACACTGACCGAGCAATTTTCCGCTCCGTTAATACACCATATTCAGCAAGCCTTGGAACACCATCAACAGGTCATACTTTTTCAGAATAGACGCGGTTTTTCCTTACGCGTAGAATGTAAAGACTGTGGTTATATACCGGTTTGCGACCAGTGTGATGTTTCTTTGACTTATCACAAAAGTAAAGAGCAATTGCAATGTCATTATTGTGGTATGACGGCACGCATCCCTACCAAATGTCCCCAATGCGGCGGCACGAATCTCACTATGAAAGGGTTCGGAACGGAGAAAATTGAAGATGACCTCACTGTCTTATTCCCTACGGCAACCGTAAGACGTATGGATTTGGATACCTCGCGCTCAAGAAATGCACATCAGAAAATCCTTACGGAGTTTGAAAATCGCAAAATTGACATCTTAGTAGGCACACAAATGATTACCAAGGGCTTAGATTTTGAGAATGTCAGTTTAGTAGGTATTGTAAGCGCCGATAATCTCCTGTATTACCCCGATTTCAGGGCTTTTGAACGAAGTTTTCAGTTGATGTCGCAAGTCGCAGGACGTGCAGGACGACGCGATGGCAACGGCTGTGTTATCATCCAAACATTTAACAAGCGTCATCCTGTCATACAATTTGTTATCCAAAACGATTACCAAGGCTTGTATCAATCGCAACTCGTTGATAGACAACAGTTTAAATACCCACCTTACGTACGGTTGCCGTAGGGAATAAGAC
>BNXT01000284.1 GCA_025999775.1 Bacteroidia bacterium
GTATAACCCTATCATGGAATACTTTGAATATCAATTGATTAAGCAAAAATAAGATGGGCAAATTTCGCATAAAAAACTTTATCACGCTACTTGGTTTTTTATGTAGCTCTTCTTTCGGTCTATTGTCAGCACAGAGTGTAGAAAATCCTGTTGTATGGCGTTATTCGGTAGAGCCTACAAACAGCGACCATAAAGTAAACTTGATTTTCTCGGCTACGATTGACCCTAATTATTCGTTGTATTCCCAAGATGTACCTGAAAACGGGCCACTTCCTACGGAATTTCATTTCAATGATGTTGGAACAAATTTTAAATTGCTTGGTAAAGCCATCGAGAAGCCTGTCGCCAAAGTGAAGTTTGATGCGGCTTTTGAATTAGATATCAAGTACCATAAGGATAATGTACAATTTATCCAAACCGTTGAATTACTTACCAATCAAGCCTTTACTATTGCCGGCACGATTGATTATATGGTTTGTACAGGCAATGCTTGTCAACCTTATAGCGATATAGACTTCAATTTCGCTATCAAAGCCGCTGTCGCTACGCCCGCTGTAGCATCCACTAATTCCACCGCAGAACCAAGCAGTACAACAACAACAACAACCGTAGCTACCGTTGATACGGAAGAAATCCTACCCCCTTCCAATCAAGAGCAAGAAAGTATTTGGGGGTTTATTTTCATTGCCATCCTCACAGGCTTAGCGACAGTATTGACGCCTTGTGTATTTCCTATGATACCGATGACCGTTTCTTTCTTTTTTAGCGATAGTGAAAAACGTTTTGGAGCACAACTTAAAGGATTGGTTTTCTGCTTGTCCGTAGCCCTAATTTACGGCATTTTGGGTCTTATTGTCGCACTCACCAAGAGTGCGGATTTTGCCAATACCCTAAGTACCCACTGGATAGCAAACCTTATCTTTGCAATGTTGTTCATAGCATTTGCATTGTCGTTTTTTGGACTTTATGAAATCATTTTACCTACGGGGTTGTCTAACAAATTAGATGCTAAAGTCGATAACGGAGGTATCTTTGCCTCCTTCTTTTTGGCGGCGGTGTTAACCTTGGTATCTTTTTCTTGTACCGGTCCTTTTGTTGCGACCTTGCTTATCGAAGCAGTATCCGGTACGTCAATATGGAAGCCCATTGGCGGGATGTTTGCTTTCGGATTAGCCATGGGATTTCCGTTCTTGGTCTTTTCATTCTTCCCTGCATTGATGAAAAAAATGCCCAAATCGGGTGGCTGGCTCAACAGTGTTAAGGTGGTCTTTGCGTTTATTTTGTTGGCTTTATCCATGAAGTTTTTAGTATCTATTGACCTTGTTTACGGGCTTAATATCTTCTCCCGTACAGGATTTCTTTGCATTTGGATTGTGATATTCACATTGATGGGCTTTTATTTACTTGGGAAAATACGCTTTGAGCACGATAGCGAAGTAAAACACCTCAGTATATTCCGTTTATTTCTTGTCATTGCAACGTTTTCGTTTGTACTTTATCTCATACCGGGCTTGTTTGGAGCGCCACTCAAAATGCTCTCCAGTCTGCTTCCGCCTGCAAGCGAATCGACGTTGATGGGCGCTAATTATTCAATGTCCACAACGACGTCTTTACCTGCGTCCTCAGCAGTATCTACGCTGTGTGGAACACCACGTTACAGTGATAAATTACATCTATCGCAGGGGTTGCACGGCTATTTCGACTACGATGAAGGGTTGGCTTGTGCCAAACAACAAAACAAGCCTGTTTTATTAGTATTTAAAGGGCATACTTGTTCCAACTGTAAAGTCATGGAAGCGAATGTATGGTCTGATCCGGAAGTATTGGCATTGATGAATAGGTACCTCATTATTGCTTTATATACCGATGACAAGACCGAACTTCCTGAGAATGAGTGGGTTACGTCGAAAGTGGATCATAAAGTAAAAAAAACGATGGGTAAACGTAATTTAGATTTTCAGATTGATCGTTTCAAGACCAATCAGTTACCTTATTACGTTATTTTAGATGCGAATGGCGCCACCCTGACTGCACCGGGGGCTGGGGATGTTCAAACCTCTGTATTTATTGATTTTTTGACTAAGGGATTGTAATCAACGCGCAATTGTCTGAACCTTGATTTGTAGTAGTGTGGAGTGTTAAGAGTGGAGTATGGA
>BNXT01000285.1 GCA_025999775.1 Bacteroidia bacterium
ACAAAAGCAATAATGACGAACAGTTTTGGAGTAAAAATTTTGCAACTCCACTTGTAAATTCTTGGCGTGGATACGCATTTGAGCAAGTATGTTTGTGGCATATTCCGCAAATTAAACAAAAGCTCGGCATTTCAGGCGTATCTACAACTTATTCTTCGTGGCAAAACATTGATAAAGAAAGCAAGAAAATCACGACTCAAATTGACCTCGTAATTGACAGAAAAGACAATATGATAAATCTTTGCGAAATGAAATTTTCAAGAGACGAATACGAAATTACAAAAGATTACAACGAAACGCTTAATAATCGTTTTGTTACATTTGTAGAAGAAACTAAAACACGGAAAAATATTCATACAACAATGATAACAGTCTCAGGAATTAAGAGAAATTCATACATTGGAAATGTACAAAGTGAGATAAATTTAAGTGATTTACTTGCGTTTTAATTTTGCTAAAACTATATAATATTTAAGACTTTCCGCAAAATAGAAACAATAAAAACAATAATTACTGCACCTAACACACGGGTTACCTTCGGCGCTACTTCGTGGTGGCGCAGTAGCGGACATAAACAAGAAAAAAGTTGTATTTACTTGATTTTTGTATCGGAAACTAACAATGTCGTTACTTTTTCCAAATCTTCCGGCGTATCAATGGATATGCTTTCGTACTGTGTTTCCGTAGCAAACACGCGCAGATCATTTTCCAACCAACGCAACTGTTCCAAGCTTTCTGCCTGTTCAAGAAGCGACGGCTCTAAGGTCGCAATGGTACGTAGCACAGCGCTTTTATAGGCGTAGATACCTACGTGCTTCCAATAGCGATGGCTCTCTAACCAATGTTCCTGTGCGACGTTGCGCATGTAGGGAATCGTATGTCGAGAGAAGTACAACACAGCGCCATTCGTTGCTTTAACGCACTTAACAACATTCGGCGAATGAAGATCGTCGGCTGTGGTAATGGGTTTAACGAGTGTAACGATGTCTATTTGCGGATGGTTGAAACTCTCTATAAGTTGCGACAATGCAGCCGGACTAATCAGCGGTTCATCGCCCTGTATGTTGACCACAATATCAAACGTGCTGTGTGTTGATTGTTCTATATGTTGCAGAGCTTCATTGCAGCGGTCGGTGCCGGAACGGTGGCTAGACTGTGTCATAACACAATGTCCGCCAAATTGTTCAACAGCGCTTGCTATACGCTCGTCGTCCGTAGCGACGTAGAGACTATCTATTCGGGCGCATTGTGAAGCCTGTTCGTACACATGCTGAATCATCGGTTTACCGAGAATATCAGCAAGAGGTTTTCCCGGAAACCGTTGGGATGCGTAACGAGCCGGAATAATACCCAAGACGCTCATTAAAACAAGCCGTTAATTTGACTGTCTATTTTTTCTATCACGATGCCTAAATCTTCCGGACAATCGGAAAACTTGATTGTATTGACATCAATCGTTAAGAGTTTCCCTTTATAATTTGCAACCCATGCTTCGTAGCGGTCGTTGAGGCTATTCAGATAGTCTAAACGGATGGAGTTTTCATAATCCCGCCCACGTTTTTGGATTTGCGTAACCAAGGTCGATACGTCGGCTTTCAAATATATCAACAGATCGGGCATCTTGATAAAACTGTTGATGAGTTCAAACAACGAGCTGTAGTTCTCAAAATCGCGTTGGGTCATCAATCCCATAGTGTGCAAGTTTGGCGCAAAGATATAGGCATCTTCATAGATGGTACGGTCTTGAATGACGCTTTTATTTTTCTTTTGCAACTCAATAACTTGCCTAAACCGACTATTGAGGAAGAATATTTGCAAGTTGAATGACCAACGGCGCATATCTTCATAAAAACTGTTTAAATAGGGATTGTCCTCTACTTCTTCGTAAACGGCTTTCCATTTGTAGTGTTTTGACAATAAGCCGGTCAAGGTAGTCTTTCCTGAACCGATGTTGCCCGCGATTGCTATGTGCATAATACAAGTTTTTTACCAATCTGCAAATATAAGATTTTTTTTGAATTCTAGCAAACTATTTTTTCAATAATTGCAGTTAAATCTTTTTTGAGGCGCTAATTTGAAATATACCTTAAATCCGCAAGCCCAAAAGTTTGTAGTTTGCAAAAAATTATATGACTAACTATGCGATAAAACA
>BNXT01000286.1 GCA_025999775.1 Bacteroidia bacterium
TGGAAATTCTACAAGGTAACGATGGCGGTTTTATTTGCCAAAATAGCGATTATAGAGACCTTCAAACCCTTTGCCGTGGCGGGCTTCGTCTTTAGCCATTTCATGCACAGTGTCATGAATAGCATCCAGCGCTAATTCTTTAGCCAAGGTAGCAAGACGTTTTTTGTCGGCACAAGCGCCGGCTTCGGCTTCCATACGTTTTTTCAGGTTGGTTTTGGTATCCCAAACCATTTCACCCAGCAGTTCTGCAAAACGAGACGCATGCTCTGCCTCTTCAAAGGCATACCGTTTAAATGCCTCGGCAATTTCGGGATAGCCCTCACGGTCGGCTTGACGACTCATCGCAAGATACATGCCCACTTCGGTACATTCACCTGTGCAATGAGCGTTTAACCCCTCCCATAACGTTTTGTCAACACCCTTGGCAACGCCAATAACGTGTTCATCAACAAATTGTAAAGCGCCGGTGGTCTCTGCTAATTCTTTGAACTTAGACTTCGGTTGTTTGCATTGGGGGCAAAATTCAGGAGCTTCTGGTCCTTCGTGTACGTATCCGCAGACCGTACATGTCCATTTTTTTTTTCATAATGTTTTGATTTTTGATTTTTAATTATTTAATAATGCGTTAGATTCATAGTGTTGAGGCGTATCAAAAATAGTATCCCCTATAGTTTGTTTGCAACAAGAACAATAGCCTTTACAATAAATTTGAGTACCGATAATGGTAAACCGATCGTCTTGAATCATGGTTGCCAACAACGGTATATCAATCGGCAAGTCAAAGATAGCATTGCAATGAAGGCACTGAAAATGAGCATGTGGCGTCGTGTCGCCATCAAAATGCAATTCCTTTTCATCAATACTGATCTCTTGAATAGCGCCTTGTTGGGCTAATAACCGCAAGGTGTTATAAACGGTTGTCTTGGACAAAGTTGGTATGCTCTTTTGTAAAGCAAGATAGATAGTATCTGCCGTTGGATGTGTGAAATGCTCTTGTAAGTACTCAAAAATAGCTATTCTTTGTACGGAAGGTGTTATCCCGTGTTGATGAAGTTTATGTATCGTATTTGATTCCATTACAATATTGTAATTATTACATTTTTAAAACGAGTACAAAGTTACGACTTTTTTTTGAAATAACCAAATTTCGATTAAAAAATATTTTTGAGCACCATGAAAATAGTTAGTTCGTAAAAAATTTAGAAATGTAGGAATTTAGAAATGTAGAAATTGATAAAATATAAGTCACTGAGGTACAACACTTTATTAGCCGTAAGCTTTAGGTATGCTTTAGGTGTGCTTTAGGTACGGACAAAGAAGAGGCTGACAGCCGATAGATTTCGCCCTTTCAGGGCTTAATCGTGATACCGCTACATCCCACAAGGCGTTGCCTTGTGCTGTTGATTTCGCTCTTTCAGAGCGTTTTAAATGAACCAAAAGAAAAATGCTTGCTAAAAATAACAGTCGCACACCCCTGCGCAAGCTCAATTGTCTGAATCAGGATTTGCAGGATTCAAAAAAAATGTGTAAATTTGTGGCTTGTTAATTCATAAATCTTTTTACCTATGATTAATATTGTAAAGCATATTTGTTTTCACGCTTTCTATATGTGTATGTAAATTTCAGTAATCAAAAAATAGAATCGAATATTATGACTATAATAGAACGCGGCATACAAAAAAATCTAATATCATTTGACGAGGAATTGGCAAAGTTTATTGAATGGATTAACGAAAACGAATGATATGAACGAAATAGCAAAACACGAACTATCTTTTATCAATGAGATAAAGCAGAAAATTCGTCAGGCGCAATATGAGGCTATGAAAGCCGTAAATGTGCAGCTGATAAGTCTTTATTGGGAAATAGGTAAATCTATTTCCGAAAAGCAACAAGAGAGTTGGGGTAAGTCTGTTGTAAAAAATCTGTCGGAAGAATTGCAAAAAGAATTTCCAGGAATAACCGGATATTCAGAGCGAAATTTGTGGCTTATGGCGCAGTTTTACGCTGAATATCAAGGAGTTGAAAATCTGCAACCATTGGTTGCAGAAATTAGCTGGGCAAAGCATATTGCCATCATGAACAAGTGTAAAGACAATCTTGAAAGAAAATTCTACATTTTAGCGACTAAAAAATTTGGTTGGA
>BNXT01000287.1 GCA_025999775.1 Bacteroidia bacterium
TACAAAATATTTTTTAATCGAGAAATTTACAATCACTGAGCATATCCGTACATTACCAAGAGGTACAAAAAGACGGCGGGGCAAGCAATAAAGATACTATCAAAACGATCCATCACGCCACCGTGTCCGGGAAGGAGAGCGCCGGAATCTTTGATGCCAACGTGCCGTTTGAATAAAGACTCCAATAAGTCTCCAAAGGTTGAGAAAACAACAACAATCGCTGCATAACCAAGCCAAAACAATACACTCTTATCGTTGGTATAGCGCCAAAAAACAAGAGAAACAGCCAATGTTGCGATGAATCCGCCAATAGCGCCTTCCCATGATTTTTTGGGAGAGATACGTTCACACAATCGGTGTTTCCCAAACTTCATACCCGTTAGATAAGCAAAGGTATCGTAAGTCCACACCATCACAAAAAGCGCTAAAACATAATGCCTATTCAATACATAGAGCTGCAACAAAAATACAAACGGAATCACAAGGTAATAGAACGTTAACAAGGCGCCTGTTGTATTTTGAAAAAAAGGTATCCGCTTTTCAAATAATTCTGCAATAAATAATATCAAAAACAGGGCTACACTGAATACACCAATTAAAAAGAAGCACGATATAGCTCTTTCCAAGAAGGTTACGCCGGATGTAGATACGACGCAGATATGTACGATGTAAAAAAGTACCCCGACAGGTAGCGCCATCCGAAAATCAGTGCGGGCAGACGTCTTTTGAAGTATTTGATTAAATTCAAACAAACAACCTACCATGATAATGCCAAATAGGATTGAAAAACTCACAAAATGGAGTAGGGACGACACTATAGCTGCGACCAAAACGATACCTGTTAAGGTGCGTTGTTGAAAATTGGACAAGGACTTCATGAGGCGGTGTTTGTTACAGGTACTATGGGCGGTGTAGCATTAGAGAGTGGTGTATTGGGGACGCTGTTGTCGTCTTGTGCGTACAGTTCATTTTGTTCAACAGCCACACTGACACTCAATACAATGCCGATACCTAAACTGGTGAGCAACACAGAGGTGCCTCCTAAGCTGATAAACGGTAATACTTGCCCTGTAACAGGAAACAACCCTACCACCACCGCCATATTAACAAAGGCTTGCACAACAATCATAAACACAATACCGAATGCTACTAAATTACCAAATGTTCCATTGCATTTTCGGGCAATTTTGATAGTTCGAAAAAGCAAAGTTAAATAGAGAAGAATGATGATCCAACTAAAAACCATACCGTACTCTTCAATGATGATTGCAAAAATGAAGTCGGAATAAGGGTGAGGTAAGATGTTACGTTGCGAGCTGCCGCCCGGTCCTTTACCCCATAATAAGCCACTGGAGGCTATTGCTATTTTAGCTTGGTCTGCTTGAAAATCGCGAACACTACTACCGGTTAACACGGCGGTCTCTTGATTGCTGCCTGTAAATCGCTCAATACGTGCAACCCACGTACCAACACGCCCCATGCTATTGCGTTTTTCGGCAGGTAATGCCCGCGCTACAAAAAAGAATACAATCAATAAAGAGGCTATAATACCTACCGTACCAAACAGATATTTAAAGCGAATACCACCAATAAACATCAATACAATAGCTGTTACAAAGAGTAACACCGCAGTCGAAAAATTAGAAGGAAATATAAGTCCACAGATAACAATAGTCCAGCCCATGACCTTGAGAAAGATTTTACGTTCTCTGATATGCTCTTTGTTTTGAGCCATAGTACTGGCAATATACATCACTAAGGATAATTTTGCTAAATCCGACGGCTGAAAACGGATGTTGATAATAGGCAACATAAGCCATCGTCCGGCATCATTGATTTCACCCGCAAAGAGGAGCGTATAAAATAAAATAGGGGTTGCAATCCATATCAATACCTTGGCAACAAGTACATAGTATTTATAGGGACAGAGGTGTGCAACATACATTAGTACTATTCCGAAAATTAAGAATAGTAAATGTTTGAGAACGTAATACTCCGTATTGCCTCCTTGCCATTTATACGCTCCTCTTTGCGGGTGAAATCAATGATGCCGGACGATGGCTTATGTTGCCTATTATCAACATCCGTTTTCAGCCGTCGGATTTAGCAAAATTATCCTTA
>BNXT01000288.1 GCA_025999775.1 Bacteroidia bacterium
ATTGAAAATAAAGAGAGCAATCAAAACTAAACTAACTCATTATGCACTTATTTTTCATTTCTGTCGTGGATTCACAAATTATTCTTAGCGAAGAAGATAGTTATCATTGCGCTAAGGTACTACGTCTTTCGGTAGGCGATACCGTTCGTATTTCCGATGGGCGCGGCACAATCGGTGATGCCGTACTTACGCAGGTTAGCGCGCGACAATGTACAGCGCAGGTTACGCAAAGTACGCATATAACACGGCATGCACACTATATTCACATCGCTATAGCGCCAACCAAAAATATAGACCGGTTTGAATGGTTTTTGGAAAAAGCTACGGAGTTGGGCGTCGATGAGATTACCCCTATTTTTACAGCGCATAGCGAACGCAAAACTATCAAGCATGACCGGTCGCTGCGGGTGGTGGAAGCTGCTTCTAAACAAGCGCAAGTAGCCTATATCCCCAAGTTGAACGAAGCGGTATCCTTTGAACAATTTGTAGAGCAGTCATGTTTTCAGAATGGATTTATTGGCTACTGCGGTAACGAATTTGACAAGATACCGCTTGTCGAGCGAATGAAAGCGTCTTCAGGCGATAGTGCGTTGATACTTATTGGACCGGAGGGTGATTTTTCGGCTACAGAAGTGCAAAATGCCGTCATTAAGGGCGCTAAAGTGATAGGGTTAGGGACTACTCGCCTACGTACGGAAACAGCCGCTATTGCGGCTGTTATCACGACTAATGTAGTAAAAGGTCAATAAATAGCAGTATTAAGCGCCAAAGGCTTTCTTAAAAGTACTTACTAAGTCCGTCTTTTCCCATGCAAAAAACTCAACGGCAATACTGTGTTTTTTGCCATCTATAGCGCCGGTTTTTGGATCGTAAAAAACATCGATGTTTTTCTTCTCGCAAGTTCTGCCAAAGTGTCCATAAGAGGCTGTCGCTTTGAAAATAGGATTCTTTAAGCCAAATTTGGAAACAATGTGATAAGGACGCAGATCTACTAATTTTAATACCTCATTAGCGAGTTGTCCGTCAGAGATAGCCTGACCCTTAATTTTAGCTTTGGACGTGCCATACGTGTTGATAAATAAACCAACAGGTTTAGCCACACCGATAGCATAAGCCACTTGTACAAGCGCTTTGTTGCAAATGCCTGCTGCTACAAGATTTTTTGCGATATAACGTGTTGCGTAAGCTGCTGAACGGTCAACTTTTGACGAGTCTTTGCCTGAAAAAGCGCCACCGCCATGTGCGCCGTGTCCACCATACGTATCAACAATGATTTTACGTCCGGTAAGACCCGTATCGCCATGAGGTCCTCCGATGACAAATTTGCCGGTTGGGTTTACAAAAAGTTGATATTTTGTATCGAACAGTTTTTGAATGTTTTTAGGCAGCGATTTTACAACACGTGGAATCAAGACTTCTTCGATATCTTTTTTAATTTTATCAAGCATCTTTTTGTCATCCTTATCAAAATCATCGTGTTGTGTAGAAATGACGATAGTGTCAATTTTGAGTGGTGTTCCGTTGTCGTCGTATTTGATTGTTACTTGTGATTTGGCGTCCGGACGAAGATATTTTACCTGTTTGTTTTCGCGACGAATCTTATCCAATTCTTGTAACAGAGCGTGTGCCAATTCGATAGAGAGCGGCATATAATTTGCCGTTTCATTGCAGGCATAGCCGAACATCATGCCTTGGTCGCCGGCGCCTTGGTCTTCGGCTTTTTTGCGACTAACACCTTGATTGATGTCGGATGATTGACTGTGGATTGTGGATATAACACCACAAGACTCGGATTCAAAGCGATAGTCGGCATTGTTGTACCCAATTTCTTGGATGGTCTTGCGGGCAATCTCTTGCACATCAACATACCCTTTAGTAGTAACCTCGCCTGCACATACGGCAAGTCCTGTGGTAACAAGGGTTTCACACGCAACATGGGAATGTGGATCGTAACGTAAAAATTCATCAAGCAGCGCATCTGAAATTTGGTCTGCTACTTTGTCGGGATGTCCAGCCGACACGGATTCGGAAGTAAATAAATAAGCCATTGTTTTTTATTTTTTTAGTAAATACTCTTTTTGTAGTATGGAAAAACAATGACGTAGCAAAACACATTTTAGC
>BNXT01000289.1 GCA_025999775.1 Bacteroidia bacterium
CAACCGGACAATTCCATTCGGCTGGAGGTGAGATTGGAGAATGAAACGGTTTGGCTGACACAAGCGCAAATGGTTATGCTTTTTGGCAGAGATAGAACCGTTATTACCAAGCATATTAACAATATTTTCAAGGAAGGTGAACTTGACGAAAAAAGCAATGTGCATTTTTTGCACATTGCAAATTCAGACAAACCAATTAAAATATACAACCTTGACGTGATTATATCCGTTGGTTATCGAATTAAATCTCAACGTGGTACGGAATTTCGTATTTGGGCAACTAAAACATTAAGAGACTATGTTCTAAAAGGTTATGCCATAAATCATCGTTTTGAGCGGATAGAGCGGCGTGTTAGTGAAACGGAAAAGAAAATTGAGTTCTTTGTACGAACAGCCATACCTCCGGTAGAAGGAGTCTTTTATGACGGACAAATTTTTGATGCTTACAAATTTGCTGCCGACTTGATAAAAACAGCAAAGAAAAGAATTATCCTAATTGATAATTACGTCGATGAAAGCGTTTTAATGCTCTTGTCCAAACGTTCACAAGGCGTGAATGCAACGATATATACAGCACAGATTTCACCGCAGTTGCAACTTGATATACAAAGACATAATGCACAATATCAACGTATAACAATAAATGTCCAAACTCGTGCGCACGACCGGTTTCTTTTCATTGATAACGATGTGTATCATATCGGCGCATCATTGAAAGATTTGGGAAAGAAACTGTTTGCGTTTTCGAAAATGGAGTTGAAAGCGCAGGAGATATTAGGGGGAATTATTTAAAGTCGGGTAGTTATAAATCAGGAATAGTGATGTGTATATTGATAGCAGTAGCCGCACTACGTCGAAAAGAGGTAGATAATTGCTGTATTCCTTGCCGTAAATCATTGAAATTCATCTTGTTTTGCAAATTAGAATAATAATGCTTTCTGATGTCAACATCAATTATTATATTTGGTGCGAAACGTTCATACTAACCATCTATCTATAACAATCATCACTATGTATTTCCCTGCCGAATGACAATATGAAGAGCTTGGTCACCTCTTGATAACCTCTTGGATGAATAACAACCCATTTGCCATTAAAGCTATAACCTTTCCTTTCAACTATTCCTGATTTATAATAGACGCTGATTTAAAAGTGCAAATTACAAAAAAATGCTGACTAAAACAGGCTTTTTTGTGCTAAATTTATCCGCAACTTATTCCGACACAAAAGTTATCGTATCCTTTTGCGGATAGAGAAATTCATATTTCAGCGTTTGTTCCAAGCCATCTCCCAATGTATAAGGCGCTTTGAAACCCGAAGTGTGTGCTGCCTTTGCATCAAATTTTGTTGTAGCACAAAACTTCTTTACACGAACAGAACTAATGGATAACTTTTTACGTGTGATGAGTGCCAATATATCAAAACCATATCCGCCTAACATCCCTAACCAATAAGGTATATGGACCGTTGGGATATGTTTTTGCAGCACTTTACCCACATGAGCAACTAATTCGTTAGTGGTGAAATCGGGCTTGTCGGCATAGTTAAATACGTGGTATCCTGTCGTTTGGTTGCATATCAAAAAATGGATAAACGCCACCACATTGCCCACATAAGCCATTGATTTCACATTGTTACCCTTGCCCACCATTAAAAATTTTCCGCCTGAAATTTGTTTCAAAAGGTTATAGACATTGCCCCTGTTTCGCTCCCCAAAAATAACAGTAGGACGCAAGATATTCAAATTGCGGTTTTGTGGGTCTTTGTTATACCACTCGCGTAACAATTCCTCTGCTTGCCATTTGCTTTTTCCATAATGGTTAAACGGGTCGGCAGGATGCGTTTCATCGGGATTGTCTTTGTTTAATCCATACACAGCCACCGAACTTGTAAAAACAATACGTTTTACGTCACAAGCATCCATTGCCTCAAGCACATTTCGAGTACCTTGTACGTTCACATCGTAATAAAGAGATGTGGGTGACACATCATCACGATGTTCTGCGGCAAGCAATACCACTACATCCTGCCCCTGTAACAAAGATTTTAAGCTGTCTTTATCACGGACGTCAGCAATAGTCGTGATTTCAGGGAAGAAATGACTATTGTTTTTGTC
>BNXT01000290.1 GCA_025999775.1 Bacteroidia bacterium
ATTGGAATGGCGCTGACACTCAACGAAGCGCTTTCACTCCACACTATAACACGCAGTATCAGCAATGAAAAGGTCAGTAAAACAACGCCCATCTGAGGTAAGTACATCATACTGATTGCCTGTATTTTTAACCACTGTTCCGGTATTAGTCATCTATCGACGGTTGTTTTTATGGGGTTGATACGTGTTTTCATGAGTAACGACACGGATTCTTTGCCACAATTGAATAGCATATCCAAAATGCTCAAATTGGGCGTAAAACGTGCATAATTGAACGTTTGTACGTAGTCAACATGTTCCGATGAAACGCTTGGACGTTTGGGATGAATAGCGGTGCGATAATCGTTGAACAAGCCCTGTTTTTCGTACATTGTAGTATGCTGTACACGCGTTGAACAATCTAAAAGTTTCAGTATCCATTGTAAAATAGCAAGGTTGAGGTCGAGCAGAAATTGGGGTTGTTTAGTTATCAACAACTGCAAGTCATCTTGGTAATATAAGAAGAATGGCGCTTTATTGTAAGCCGTTCGTAATGCCCGAAAATGACGGGTAGCCCACGACTCCGTGTAATCAATCCGAATATCTCGGACAGGCGTGTGATTGGCATGTCGTAGGATGGGTACAGATAACGTCTGTACGCCCATCGACGTGAGAATACAACAACGATTGCGGTAGGTTTGCTTGACGTAATATTCATACTCATCCAATAGCACAATCGGATTCTGTACGACAATAGTGAGATAATCAATAGGTGGAAAATAAGCCGTAGCGAGCAGTGCAATCATTAGTATCTGAAAACACCGTATTCGGATTTGATCGTCAAAGCGGCATTAGGAGAGGTCTCGCAATGTCCTATGATTTGTGCGTCAATCCCAAAGAACTTAGAAAGTTTAAGGATGTCGTCCGCAATCTTTTCTTTGGTAAAAATCTCTAAACGGTGTCCCATATTGAACACTTGATACATTTCTTGCCATGTCGTGCCGGATTCGCTCTGAATAAGCTGGAACACAGGTGGTGTTGGAAACAAATTGTCCTTAACAACGTGCAATTTATCGATAAAGTTCATACATTTTGTTTGTCCGCCACCGCTGCAATGCACAAGACCGTGAATAGACGGACGATAATTCTCCAAAATAGACTTCATCAGAGGCAGGTAGCTGCGGGTAGGAGACAGCAGGAGCTGTCCAACCGTGAACGGATGTACTACGGAGGGGTCTGTGAGTTGTTTAGACCCTGCATAGACCAAGTTGGTCGGCATTTGCTGGTCGTACGATTCGGGGTATTTATCGGCGTAGCTATGTGCTAATACATCGTGCCGTGCCGTGGTTAGACCATTACTACCTATACCGCTGTTGTACGTTTTTTCGTAGGTAGCTTGTCCATACGATGATAACCCGATAATGACATCACCCTCCTGAATACGGTCATTAGCGATGATGTCGTTCTGTCGCATACGTGTAACTACGGTGGAATCCACGATAATAGTTTGTACGAGGTCGCCAACGTCCGCAGTCTCACCTCCGCCAAACAGAATATTGATATTGTGTGAGCGTAAATCGGCTAAATACTCCTCTGTACCCTCTATAATAGCGGTAATGACCTCTTGAGGAATACGAAACTTATTACGTCCGATGGTAGAAGAAACGAGCATATTGTCGGTAACGCCGGAACAAAGTAGGTCGTCAATATTCATCACAACAGCATCTTTGGCAATATCTTTCCATACATTGACATCGCCGGTTTCCTTCCAATAAAGGTACGCTAACACCGATTTAGTACCGGCTCCATCCGCATGGATAATATTAACTGCCGGTTTTGAAAATACGTTCCTCGAAAAATCTCCCAAAATATCAGGTACAATCTTGCAGAAAGCTCTGGGAAACAAGCCTTTATCTATTTTTTTGATGGCGTTCTTTACTTCGTCTTTTGAAGCAGAAACGCCACGCTGCTCGTATTTGGTTATGTCCTCCATAGTTTTTTTTTGCAAATATACATAAATTTTTGAAATTATAGCCAAAAAAATACATAAAAAGATTTAACCCATTTCATCTGTGTGTGATTCAAAAATTTTACGTAAATTTGCAGTGTAA
>BNXT01000291.1 GCA_025999775.1 Bacteroidia bacterium
ATAATGAACAATTTCTTGTATATCGCGAACTACTTCTTCGCCTTTATCAATCCGTTGATAAAGAACAGATAAGCGACGAGTACAGCCATAACCGCTACTGCTCCCCACTGTGCGCCGGTAAGGTCGCTGAAAACACCCATCAGCAGCGGAAAAATTGCGCCGCCAGCAATGCCCATTATCATTAAACCCGATATTTCGTTTTCAAATCCTCGTTCGGGCATGGACTGTATCGCGGTGGAGAATATCATCGGGAAAATATTGGAATTACCGAAGCCCACGAGTGCAATGGCAACATAAAGCGCGGTTGTATCGGAGAAGAAGAACAGCCCGATTGCCGATAAAGCCATCATTGCTACGCTGATAATGAAAAATTTGCGAATAGGAAATCTTGCCAGAATGAACGTTCCCAGAAAACAGCCCGCCACGCGGAACAGAAAATAAAGGCTCGTAGCAAAACCTGCCTCTGCAAGTGTCATTCCGCAGCGTTCCATAAGGATTTTAGGGGCGGTGGTGTTAATACCTACGTCAATGCCAACGTGCGCCATAATGCCAAAGAAAAACAGCAAAATAGAGCCGTTGCCCAAGAGTTTCAAACAATCAAAAAACGACGATTTTGTTTCGTAGGGTTTCTCGTCGATTTTTGTTGCGCCGAGCCACAGGAACGATAGTAGCGTGGCAGCAGCGTAGAGCGGGAACAACAGTTTCCAGTCGCCGAAGTGCAACGCCGCCAAGCCTGCGATTATAGGTGCGGCAAACGAGGCAATGGCTTTGACAAACTGCCCGAAAGTAAGGGTACTTGCCATGCGGTCGCCCGGCACAACGTTTGCAATCAACGGGTTGAGCGATACCTGCATCAGCGTATTGCCAATGCCCAGCAAGGCAAACGAAACAAGCATAAGCGGAAACGTATAGCTCACAATGGGAATGACCAATGCGGCAACCGTTACGATTAAACTCAAAAGCACCGTTTTGCGCCGTCCGATTTTGTTCATCATCAAACCCGCAGGGACGCTGAAAATGAAAAACCAGAAGAAAACCATTGACGGGAATAGGTTTGCCATCGTATCCGTCAGATTGAAATCCTCTTTTACATAATTAGAGGCTATACCGACTAAATCGACTGCACCCATGGCAAAAAATGCCAGCATAATGGGGATAATAGTCCCGATAAATTTTTTATTCATATTAATTGCAATTTTAGATTTTAGAAATGTTTTCATAAGCGGGCATGGCGCCCTGCTGTGTGCATACCCACGCCGAAATCTCCACTGCTTTTGCGTGGGCTTCCGGTATGGATTTTCCGTTGAGCAAGCTCGTTACAAATGCGCCGGTAAAGGAATCGCCTGCGCCAATGGTGTCGGCAACCTGCACTTTGGGCGTTGGCACATAAGACGTTTCGTTTGCCGTAAAAACGTAACTGCCTATCGCACCTTTGGTTTCGATTACCATTTGCAGTCCGTATTCTTTCAGAATCTTTTTGCAAACAGTGTCTTCTTCGCCTTCTATTCCGAACAGTTCCGCCACGATTTTCACCTCGTCGTCGTTTATTTTCAAGATATTGCTGTTTTTCAGCGATTCCACAATGATTTCCTTTGAATAAAAATGCTGCCGCAGGTTTATGTCAAAAATTTTCAAGGCATCGGCAGGAACGTATTCCAGAAACTTGTGAATGGTAAGCCGCGACACAATGCTTCGCTGCGCCAGCGAGCCGAAACAAACGGCGACACATGATTTCGCTAGTTTCTCTGTTTGAGCGGTAAAGGGGATATTGTCCCATGCCACGCCTTCGCAGATTTCATACTGCGGAATACCTTTGTCGTCGAGCGTAACGGCTACTATACCGGTAGGGAAATCCACCGCTTCGAGCAGGGTTTTCATTTTCTTTCCAGTAAGGTTGTCGAGAATTTCTCTACCGAGCGTGTCTTTGCCGATAGCAGAAACAGCGATTCCTTCGTAGCCGAATTGCGAGGCGTGGTAGGCGAAGTTGGCGGGTGCGCCGCCCAAGACCTTGCCCGAAGGCAGCATATCCCAAAGGATTTCGCCAAGTCCGATAATGATTTTATTTGCCATATTATT
>BNXT01000292.1 GCA_025999775.1 Bacteroidia bacterium
GTTTCAAATACCATTGATGGCTCAATACGTGCTCGCTATTCACAATACCGACTATCAATATTACGCAGCTGTCGGCGCTAAAGTGGATATTTTCCACTTATCAAATTATACCGCTACCGCTACTAATTTGACGACATCAGGCTATTTCCCGCTCGTAGAACAAGTCTTTTACGACCGTCCTAACTTGGGGTTCGTAAGTCAGGACGACTATAGCATTGACAAACAAAAAATAAAACTGGGCCTCAATGTGCAGCTAACGGCTGAAGCTGGTATCCGCTTGCGTCAGTACGTCTCCGGTAAGAATATCTATGTCGGCATATTTGTGGACTTCGGGCTTACGGATGTTAGTCGTAAGGAAGATGTATCGCTTCTGGAAATTGAGAGCGACAATAGCTTTAAATTCAATAGCTTGTTGAATGCTCAGAATGAACGCAAATTGAATTGGTCTTCCAGTGTAACAGAAAGTCGTTATATTGATGACGTACATACATTTACCGTAGGACTGAAATTCAAAGCTGTACTCGGTGAATTTGGCGATAAGAAAGAAGAAGGCCGTAAGATGTGGTAATACAACTGCAGGAACTCTTTTGCAAAACCTTTAATGAGCCAGTCGTAAGTAGCGCCTTGTTGCCGGAATCCGGCTCCAATCGTCAATACTACCGATTACAAGGTGTTACAAAGCGCTGTTTGGGCGCCTATAATGCCGACCTTAAAGAAAACGCAGCCTTCTTAGACTATTCCTGCCAGTTCAAAAAACACGCTCTCAACGTACCCGAAATCTATGCCCAAGACGATAGCCGACTATGCTATCTCTTGCAAGACCTTGGAGACCTTACCTTATTCTCTAAAATTAACGAAACTCTACAACCTAATGCGTCTGTAGAGTTTTTGTTATGGGATGACTATTGCGATGTTATCCGCAATTTGTTGAAATTTCAAATTCAAGCAGGTCAAACCTTTGACTACACACATGCCTATCCAAAAACCGTGTTTGACAGAGAATCCATGCTGTGGGACTTGAACTATTTTAAGTACTATTTCTTGAAATTAGCGAAAGTGAGCTTTGATGAACAGGCTTTGGAGCGCAATTTTCAAGCCTTTTGCGATATTTTAACAACCGCTCCGGCAACCTATTTTATGTTTCGTGATTTTCAGTCGCGCAACATCATGTTTTATGAAAAACAAACATTCTTTATTGATTATCAAGGAGGACGGCGCGGAGCATTGCATTATGATATAGCCTCTTTGCTGTATGATGCCAAAGCCAATTTGCCGGAAACCATGCGCAAACGACTAATGACAGTCTATCTCTCAGAGCTGACACACTATGAAACAGTGGATACAAAGGCGTTTGAAGCTATGTTTTACAACTTTGTTTTCATTCGTATTATGCAGGCTATGGGTACCTACGGCTACAGAGGTTATTATGAACGAAAAACACACTTTTTAGACAGTATTCCGTTTGCTGTCGCCAATATCCGTTACCTGTTGGAACAACAGTACTTACCCTCACATTTAAGGGAATTACAGCGGGTTTTGCAGCAAATTACGGAGAACCCTTTGTGGCAAACTGCTGCTC
The DNA here is from genome assembly GCA_025999775.1 of Bacteroidia bacterium. Lineage (GTDB taxonomy): Bacteria > Bacteroidota > Bacteroidia > Bacteroidales > P3 > BNXT01. The sequence goes on from BNXT01000292.1 coordinate 1,580, forward strand.
CCAAAAACGCCCGAAGCGCTTCAGATAACAAAGAGGGGAGGCGAGCGCCTTGTCCGGAAACTATATGTCAGAAACCCGTTGCTCGCTTACTGACCGTTGATGTGAACAGTTTTTCCTATCGACGGGGTATCCCCAAGGATACTTCCGGTAATAATGGCGGCTTTGTGTTTGATTGTCGCGCACTGCCTAACCCAGGGCGAGAGCTTGAGTACCAACAATTAACAGGACTTGACAAACCGGTCGCCGACTATCTGTCCAAACTAAGCGTCGTGGATGACTTTATTGATAATGCCTATCGTCTAATCAAGCCGACAATTGAGAATTACATCCAACGCGGCTTCGAGCATTTGCAAATTAACTTTGGCTGTACCGGCGGTCAACACCGCTCCGTCTATTGCGCAGAACGACTGTCCAAAATCATCGCTCACGACTTTGATATACCCTTGCATACGGCGCACCTCGAGAGGGGAGTGTGGAGTGAAAAAAT
>BNXT01000293.1 GCA_025999775.1 Bacteroidia bacterium
ATCAATATCTATTGCTGTACAAACAAAAGAAATTCAAGAAATCATAAACAGTATTTTTAACAGTATTTCATATATTGGACCACTAAGAGAAGAACCGAAAGATTTGTATGATGCAAACAAAAAAAGTAAAAGCATTGGAAATAAAGGAGAATTTGCTGCTCAATTTTTAGAAGAAGAAGCAAATAATAGAGTCGAGTTTTATGATATTACAAAAAAAACATTGCAACAAAAATCTTTGATTGAAGCAGTAAAATATTGGATTTGCGATGTATTCCATCTTGCCAAAGATATTAACACAGAAAAGTATAGAGACAACTATATTGTAAAAGTTGTTAATCATTACGGTGTGGAATCAACAATTAGACAAGTAGGTTTTGGTATAAGTCAAGTTTTGCCAATTATTGTCGAAGGCTTACGAATGGATAAAAAAGGTATTTTAATTTTAGAACAACCCGAAATCCATTTACACCCAAAAGTACAAAGTGCTTTATTTGATTTTATCTATTCATTGTCATTGACGGGCAAAAAATTTGTTATAGAAACTCATAGCGACCATTTTATTACAAGAATGAGAAGACGAGTTGCAGAAAGCGATGATAATTTAGCAGAGAAAATAAATATGGTTTTTGTTGAACAAAGGGAAACTGAACATTTGTTTCATAAACTAAATTTAGACGATATGGGCACGTTCGATTATTTTCCAACTGATTTTGTGGAACAAACAGAAGATTTTGATGCGATAATTAGGGCACAAGCAAAAAAAGCAATGACAAAAAATAACTGATTATGGTGGCAAAAATAATTTTAGACATATCTTCCATCGTGTGGGACGAGAACGATTTTGACACAAATGCCACATTACATTATAAACTTGCAAGCGAAGTAATTTTGTTTATCCAAGCGTTTGAAAATTGTCAAAATCTTAAATTGATTGCAAGAGCAGAATTGTTGAATAATGTTATGAATTTGTTCCCCTATAAGATGACAAATAGACGAGAATTGTTTGATTTTAAACGGAGGACACAACATTTTTTATCCAATAGATTTAGAGATTTTATTTCTTACGATATTGATAGCACGATTGTAAACAGTCAGCCAAATATTTGTTACAGTTATTTTAGTGCTGATTTAAAAACAGAAATTGGTTATTTGATAACAGAAATACACAATAATTCTGAAAAACATATTTTTTGCACATTTGCTACTCGCTGGCAGAACAACAATAATCTAACAACCATTAATGGTAGCAGAAAGGAACACCACACAGTAGTCCACAAAGATGCAAGCCCTACAATTAAAGAATATTATTTGAATAATGTCAGAAATGTATTTGAGCATAATTCAAAACACGATAGAATAAAAGGAAAAAGATTAGAAAATGGCGAGTGGGTTTATCCTTTGTCGTGTTTTGATGGCACAAATATCGATATTCCACAGAAATTGTTAGACAACGCTATTCTTTATAATGATAAATTTTATAACTATGATGATGTAAATCAAACCTTTGTTTGTTTCAAAAATCATTTAAACAACAAGTATCACGGTTATGATGAAGACCTAAATAATGTTCCACAAAAAATTAGGGAGGAGTTTCACAAATGAATAATACAAATAAATTTATACCAATTATTGGTAAGAATGTAATTGAAAATCTTACCGTTGGTATGTATGATGACCCTCGTTTTGTCTATCGTGAATATGTACAGAACGCAGCCGACCAGATTGATATTGCAAAAAAAGAAAATTTGTATCAAAATGAGGATGAACCGTCAATCTATATTCAAATAGATACCGACGCAAAAAGAATTGTAATTGAAGATAATGCAACAGGCATAAAACAGCGAGAAGTTTTATCTCTTTTGGGAAATATTGCACAATCAACAAAAAATAAATATGAAGACAAGGGATTTCGTGGAATTGGGCGACTTGGCGGACTTGGTTATTGCGAAAAATTAATTTTTGAAACCTCATTTTATGGAGAAGACTGCAAAAGTATAATGACTTGGGACGCTAAAAGGTTGAAGGAATTATTTAATGACGAAAATATAAAAATTGAAAGCTAG
>BNXT01000294.1 GCA_025999775.1 Bacteroidia bacterium
GGATAATATTCTTGAACCAAAATCGTATAAATTCGCCTTACGGTGCGTCCTTTTATACCAATGGCTGATTAAAGAAAAGGCAGAATTTGTTTTATCAAAACAATTACTAAGAAGCGGAACGTCTATTGGCGCTTTAATCAAAGAGGCAGCACACGCACAATCGAGAGCCGATTTTTTAAACAAAATGAATATCGCTTTAAAAGAAGCCAATGAAACGGAATATTGGTTAATGCTCTTGAAAGATAGCCAATATTTATCAGAATTGGAATTTAATTCCCTACACAAAGACTGCGACGAACTAATACGGTTACTCGTAAGTATCGTAAAAACCACAAAAAAATCCCTCATAAAATAATTATCCATTATATTTGTTTTTTAATTCTCCATTGCCTGTCGGCGATTTCCTTGTTACCTCAGCATATCCGAACAAGTTCGGCTCTGCATTCGGTAACTGCGTCAATTCTCCACTCTCCATTCTCCATTCTCCATTCTACCCAAACCTTCCTGTTATATAATTCTGTGTCTGTTCCTTTTCGGGACTTATAAATATTTTCTTTGTATCATTAAATTCAATCAGTTCGCCCAGCATGAAAAAACCGGTTTTATCGCTTACGCGGGCGGCTTGCTGCATATTGTGCGTAACAATGACAATGGTGTATTGTTCTTTTAAGATATGAATCAAATCTTCAATTTTGGAAGTCGATATTGGATCGAGCGCCGAGGCAGGCTCGTCCATTAAAATGACAGACGGCGAAATGGCTAAGGCGCGGGCAATGCACAAACGCTGCTGCTGTCCGCCCGACAGTTCAAATGCCGATTTCTTTAATTTGTCTTTTACTTCGTCCCAAAGGGCAGCGTTTTTCAACGATTCCTCTACACGCTGCCGAATGAAATTCTTATCATTAATGCCATCTACCCGCAAGCCATAAGCCACATTTTCAAATATAGATTTTGGAAATGGATTGGGTTTCTGAAACACCATTCCCACTTTTTTGCGCAGGTTGGTTACGTCCACCGATTTTTGATAAATATTTTCATTGTCAATCAAACATTCGCCCGTGAGGCGCGTGTCGGGAATTAATTCGTTCATGCGGTTGAACAAGCGCAGAAAAGTAGATTTTCCACAACCCGACGGTCCGATAAACGCTGTAACGGTATGGTCTTTCATCGTCATACTGATATTTTTCAGAGCGTGAAAATCACCATAATAAAAATTTATTTCTTTTGTCTCAATCATACTGTTTTTTTAATTTTTTTCTAATAAAAGAAGCTAATAAATTCATCAACAACACAATCATAATCAGCACTAAAGCCGTTCCGTAAGCGATAGGACGCGTAGCTTCCAAATCTGTGCCGCTTGTAGCTATCACATACAAATGATAAGGCAGCGCCATCACTTGGTCAGACAATGACTGCGGCAGTTTGGGTAGAAAATAAGCCGCCACCGTAAAAAGTATGGGTGCTGTTTCGCCCGAAACTCTTCCAATAGCAAGAATTAAGCCCGTGATAATATTAGGGAAAGCGGAAGGCAGTATTATTTTGTAAACCGTCTGTAATTTTGTTGCGCCCAAAGCCAAACTTCCTATGCGGAACGTGTCGGGTACGGCTTTCAAGGCTTCTTCGGTTGTCCGTATCACGAGTGGCAAAGTCAATAACCCCAACGTGAGCGAACCGGCAATAATGGAATCGCCAAATCCCAACGTATTGACAAATAACGCCATGCCGAACAAGCCAAAAATAATGGAAGGAATACTGCCCAAATTGTTTGTCATAATACGGATAAATTTAACAAACCATCCATTATTATCTGCATATTCCGAAGTATAAATTGCGGAAAAAATTCCTAAGGGAAAAGCCACAATCGAACTTCCTGCAATCAGGCAAAGCGTGCCTACGATAGCAGGAAAAATCCCGCCGCCGGTCATTCCATCCGTTGGGGCAGTGGTCAGAAAATTCCAATTGATAACGCCAATGCCATTGAAAACGATAAATCCGAGAATCCAAAAAAGAATGGCGACAACCATTATTCCCAATATTTTGAAAATAACGAATGCAATAT
>BNXT01000295.1 GCA_025999775.1 Bacteroidia bacterium
AATTATTATTCAAACAGCGCCCGCGTGAAGGAGGCTAACACACATATTGACCAAATGCGTAAGCAATTAGCGCATAAATCGTATGAAATGGCTAATAATTACTATCGACGTGGCTTGTACAATTCTGCATCCATTGCATTTAGAGGTGTTATGAAAGATTTTTCAGAAACAGAATATCGGGAAAAAGCGATGTTGATGAACATCAAAGCCCTATATTACTATGCTAATAACAGCGTATCGGATAAACAGGAAGAACGATATAAAAAAGTATTAACGGCTTATGAAGAATTAGAACGTTCATATCCCGAATCACAATATTTGGAAGATGCTAAGAAATTACAAACCTATTCAACAAAATACCTTACCAAACATAAATAATAATTATGGCAATGAATAATACCAAAAACAAATCGTCTCACGAGTGCATAACGCGTAACGTTAACGATTTTGACGTACAAACTAAAAACATCTACAAAAGTGTTGTGATTTTAGCGAAACGTTCCGATCAAATTGCAACTGAAATTAAGACTGAATTACAGGCAAAAATTGCAGAATATGCCGGCAGTTTACACTCCGAAAATTTGGATGAGGTGTTTGAAAATAGAGAACAAATAGAGATTGCTAAGTATTACGAAGCGATGCCTAAACCGTCTCTGTTAGCAACACAAGAATTTATTGATAACGACCTGTATTTCAGAGACAAAGACGTTGTAGAGGAATAGTATGTTGCTGGAAGGTAAACATATCCTTTTAGGTATTAGCGGTGGCATAGCAGCCTACAAAACACCGTTATTAATCCGCTTGTTAGTCAATGCCGGTGCGGAAGTGCAAGTGGTTGCCACACAAAACGCATTGCAGTTTGTAACGCCCTTAACCTTAGAGACCGTGTCGAATCACAAAGTCTATACCGATGCGTTTGGCACCATTACCGAGCGTTCAACAACGCATATTTCGTATGCACAATGGGCAGATATTCTTTTAATTGCGCCTGCGACCGCAAATAGTATCGCTAAGTTTGCTGGTGGTATTGCCGACAATGCACTATCAACACAGTTTTTAGCTTTTGATAAAAAAGTCTTGATAGCTCCGTCCATGAATTCGCAGATGTATGCTCATGCGGCGGTACAAAACAATCTGAAAACGCTGCGTGAAAGGGGCGTTATACTTATAGATCCTGATTATGGGGCGCTCGCTTGTGGTACAGCCGGACAAGGACGCATGCCGGAACCGGAAGCCTTATTTGAAACAGTAGTACAAACTTTCTCTACGCGACTGCAAAAAAAAAAGTCCTAATCACAGCGGGACCAACGTATGAAGCGATAGACCCCGTGAGGTTTATCGGTAATCATTCAAGTGGCTTGATGGGTATCGAATTAGCCGAGTGTTTTGCTAAGGAAGGCGCTGAGGTTACTTTGATATGCGGTCATTCAGCTATTCCAAGTCGTCATCCTAATGTACATCGCATCAATGTAATGTCGGCTCAAGAGATGTACGACCATGCACTTAAAGCCTTTACTGCGACGGATATTGCCGTGCTTGCAGCAGCGGTTGCCGATTATCGCCCAGTAAGTCAATCTTTACAAAAAATCAAGAAAACAGGCGATAAACTGACTTTAGAGTTAGTCAAAAATCCGGATATTTTGGCAACCTTGGGTAAGAAAAAAACGAAATCCCAGATATTAGTAGGTTTTGCCTTAGAAACCGAACATGAATTGTTGTATGCACGTCAAAAACTGCAGGCTAAAAATTTGGATTATATCGTACTTAATTCATTGAATGACCCCGGTGCGGGGTTTAAAACCAACACCAATAAAATCACCATCCTATCGGCTTCAGGAGCTGTACAAACATTTGATTTGAAGCCTAAAGCCGCCGTAGCTGTCGATATTGTTAATACTATCCTTGTCTGAACAATATTAACCCCGGCGGATACCGTAAAGCCGCTGAGACAAAATAGAAAGAATGGAAAACAAAACCTACTTTTTTTGGCAATAATAACAACTTATTGCCAAAAAAAGTAGTATCTTTGCATTCTAAAAAGTA
>BNXT01000296.1 GCA_025999775.1 Bacteroidia bacterium
CCTTTCTTTTGTATTCCTTTTTTTGATATTCCTTCAGCCGCCACATTTATTATCATGGTGATTATAAAAAGAATGCAACCCAACATAAACAATGCCTGATAATGTGCTCCGCCGGCAGGCGCTTCGCCAAGTTCTGCTGCAATGGTTGCAGGAATGGTGCGCACAGGCTCAAAAAACGAATGTGGAATGACGGCTGCATTTCCTGTAACCATTAGCACCGCCATCGTTTCGCCAATGGCACGTCCAATACCAAGCACCACCGCCGCCGATATGCCCGAAGCGGAGTAAGGAATAATTACCTTGTAAATGGTTTGCCAATGATTTGCACCCAAGCCAAAACTTGCTGCACGCATTGCTTGCGGCGTATTTTGCATGGCATCTTCGGCAATGGTAATAATAGTAGGTAAAGCCATAATAGCCAATACCAAACTTCCGGTAAATGCGGTTTCGCCAACAGACAGGTGCAAGATTTTTTGTAAAAGCGGCGCCAACACCACCAAGCCGAAAAATCCATAGACTACCGAAGGTATGCCTGCCAACAATTCTATGGCAGGTTTCAGCAAACGGCGCATGCGTTTTTCTGCCAATTCCGAAAGATAAATGGCAACGCCCAAGCCCAGCGGCAAGGCAATCAGAATAGCCAAAAGACTAACCCACAAAGTTCCCAACAGCAACGGCAACAATCCGAATTGGGGCGACGGCGTAGCAGTGGGTATCCATTCTTTGCCCCCGAAAAAATCCGCAGGATTCAATTGTTCGTTATTCAAAACTTTTACATTGGGCTGATTTTGTGGCAAGTATTGAACAGGAATAAAAGCGATAATACCCGACGTTTCAGCAATTACTTCGCCCAATTTTTCAGGCAGAAATTCATAATTTTCACCTAATTCTTCTTCTGAATAACGGTTAAAAATCTCGTCGAAACGGAACGGCACTATTTCCTCTTCGCTTCCACCAAGGTCTTTCCAGTTTTCAATTTCGTAATCGAAAATTTGTTTTATTTCCAATGACGTCAACTGATTAACCGCATTTTCACTATGCACACAAAGGGTGTATCCTTTTTCAACAGTTGAATTTCGAAAAAACCCAAACCCTTCTTTGAACAGGAAAATAATCATCAACAGGATAACAATGCTTGTAATTGCCCCGCTGACAGTTAAGAAAAACTCTATGATTCGTTCAAATATTCGCTTCATTTCACAGTTATAAAACCTGTTTCTTTTACTGTTTGCTGTCCTTCCGGTGAAAGAACGTAATCAATAAACGAACGAACAATTTTTTCTGATTTTGTAAGATAATAATAGTACAATGGGCGAACAATCGGGTAAGTTTCGTTTTTAGCATTGGCTACCGAAGGCTCAACAAAGGTTTTTCCTTTGTCGTAAGATACATGAATGGCTTTCACATTTTGGTTGAGATAGGCTAAACCAATGTATCCGATTGCGCCTTTGGTTTGGCTTACCGACTGTACAATAGCGCCTGTGGCGGGCATACTCATAATGCCGCTTTTGTAATTTTTGTTTTTCAATACGCTTTCTTTGAAAAACTCATAGGTTCCCGAAGACGTTTCGCGGGAATAAGGAATAATTTTCAAATCGCTGCCACCTATTTCGTTCCAATTCGTAATTTTTCCTGTAAAAATGCCTTCCAACTGTTCGCGCGTCAAGTTGGTTACTTTATTTTCCGGATGAACAATTATTGCCATTGCATCGTAGGCAATGATAACTTCTTTGACCATCTTTCCGCTTTCTTGTATTTTTTGCTTTTCGTCAAATTTTATTTTGCGCGAAGATTGTGCGATGTCGGTTGTGCCCTCAATCAATGCAGAAATACCTACGCCACTGCCACCGCCGGTTACGGTAATGGTTTGTGACGGATTGACTTTCATATAATTTTCTGCCTCTTTCTGCGATAAAGGAAGCGAAGTATCTGAACCTTTGATTTTTTGAGCTTGAATAGCGATTAAACTTAAATAAAGTGTAATGGCTGATAAAATGTACTTTTTCAT
>BNXT01000297.1 GCA_025999775.1 Bacteroidia bacterium
ACATCAACGTGCTGCCGAGATTACATTCAAGCACATTGACGGATATACTTACCGTTTTTATTTAACGACCTATACCTACACCCAAAGTCAGGCTGATCGTCCGACCCTGACCTTAGATTTGGGCTACAACAATTTATTCCTGACTATATTTCGCTATAGAATTGTACAGCATCCAAACGAGGAGATACAAGAAAATTACTACTATGACGAATACACCTTTCCGGGTCCCGGCACCTACAAGCTCTCCATGGAAGATCCCAACCGCAATGGCGGAGTTATCAATATGCCCAATTCTATTAACATTCCAATGTACGTAGAGACCAAATTGGTCATCAGTCCGTTCATGCCTGCCGGAAACTCGTCGCCGGTACTGCTCAACAAACCTATTGATCAAGCTTGTTTGGGTATTCCTTTCATTCATAATCCCGGTGCGTATGATGAAGACGGTGATGAGTTGCGCTATTCGTTAGTTTCTTGCCGAGGCGCTTCAGGCTTAACTATTCCTAACTACACGATGCCGGCAGCCAGCCATTCTTTGACGATTAACCGGACAACCGGTGATCTGTCGTGGGACGCTCCGATAGAACAAGGAGAGTATAATATTGCAATACTCATCGAAGAATTGCGTCATGGCGTAGCCATAGGTTCCATTGTTCGGGATATGCAGATAGCTGTCCGTGTTTGCGACAACCGCTTACCGGTGTTAACGATACCTGACAATCTTTGCGTTTTCGTCGGCGATACGCTTGCGATACCCATTGTAGCTTCCGACCCTGACAGTACCGATATACTTACACTCAGCGCCACCAGCGGTATTTTTAATGCTAATGATACAACCGGTGCAACTTTTGATAGCGTCGTAGGCCTATCTCCGATCACCGGCGTATTGCACTGGGCGCCAACGCATGCTTACGTGAGAGACAATCCTCATCCTGTATATTTCAGAGTAATAGACGACGGAAATCCTAATCTCAATAATCAGGGTACCTTACTCATTCAAGTACTTTCCGAAGCCCCTCGTTGGACAGATATCACAGCGGGCTATCATCATATTCAATTGAAATGGGAATCGCTCACTAATGATTACATTGATGGTTACCGTATTTATCGGGCACAACAACGTACCTACCTACAACCAGACAGTTGTCAGCATGGCATGAATGACGCAACCTACACGTTGATAGCGGATATTCCAAGAAAAACGGATAGTCTTTATCTTGATACGCTTGGGTTATCGCAAACAGCCTATTACTGTTATCGTATTGTAGCGTATTACAAGAACGGCGCCGAATCGCAGATGTCTGACGAGTGGTGTACCGTTTTGCAGAACGATATACCCATTATGCAGAAGGTGGATGTTGTAACGACCCATTCTGTATCCGGCAGTATTGCCGTACAATGGCGGTGTCCCTTGGATATAGATACCTCTGTTTACACCGGCGAGATATTTGGTTACGTAGTGCATCGCGCCATGGGAAATGGTCAGTACCAAGTACGGGATACCATTTGGAATTACGCCGATACCAACTATCTTGACAGAGGCGTGAATACCGCCCAAAATATTTACAATTACAAAATCGAATTGATACGGTTTAATTCACGGGGTTCTATTATTTCCGTAGGATTTTCGGCTGTTACATCTTCAATTTTCTTAGATGGGGTAGCCAAAAGTAATCGCGTAGGGTTATTTTGGCGGTGTGAACATCCATGGGAGCATGATGAGTTTTTTATTTATCGTACCGATTCGGGCGCTTTAAGCGCCCATCTAATCGGGCAAACTTCGGCAATGTCCTTCACGGATACCGGTGTGGTAAACGATCATACCTACCGTTACGTTGTGCGTTCCGTAGGACGTTATAGCTCCGGACGGTTATCACATAATGCGCTTGCTATGTTCTCGGAAGAGATTTATTTTACCCCCAAATTAGATACCCCTTGCCGACCGCTCCTGAGAGCGCATTTTTCCGAATGTAAACCGGCTAAAGCAGGCTTTTCATGGACAATC
>BNXT01000298.1 GCA_025999775.1 Bacteroidia bacterium
CCCCTAATCACCATAAAGGATTACCATTTTGTGAATCCAAAAGCAGGCTTAAATTACGAACTCAATAAATATCAGGATATTTACGCTTCGGTTGCCGTCGGACAGCGTGAACCCACGCGTACCGACATTAAAGAGAGCCTTAAAACCGATGATATTGAGGAATTACAATCTGAACTATTAGTTGATTATGAGCTTGGTTATAGACTAAAAACCAACAAGTTAGCCTTTTCTGCAAACTTTTATTACATGGACTACAAAAACCAATTAGTACCTACAGGCGTACTGAACGACGTTGGATATAAACTGATGGACAACGTAGAACGTAGCTACCGTGCAGGTCTGGAATTGGTTGCTGCCGTACCTTTAACCAAGCAGTTGATACTGAATGCCAACATGACGCTTAGTCGCAATAAAATCTTGGATTATACGAACATGGAACCCATTTATGATCCCATCACATGGGACTTTATGACTTACGAGGCTCTGCACTATTCATCCACAGATTTGGCGTTTTCGCCCAATATCATAGCGTCTGCCATGCTTACATGGAGCATTACGCCACAATGTGCAGTGGGTCTGAATACTAAGTACGTAGGTGCGCAGTACTTTGACAATTTGTCCACCAAAAGCAATAAACTGGATCCATACTGTATAAGTAATCTGAATGCCAACTACTTTGTCCCCCTTAAGAACGGTGGTTCTGTACGTATTGATTTATTTGTCTATAACCTTTTCAATGCAAAATACGTAAACAATGCATGGACTTACGAGATGACCTTTGCCGACCATACACAGTATGAAGAAAAAGGGTTTTTTGCGCAGGCGCCAGTCAATTTTGCCTTAAAATTAACGTTAAGTAACTTTTTAGACCGCTCAAAACAATGATACTACAATGGCTGCTTGATAATTGGTTAGAAGTTTTCGCCTTTGTGGTGGGGTTACTTTATGTCTATTATGAAATCCGAGAGGATTGGGTTTTGTGGATTTTTTGTATTATCAGCGCCATTGTTTATACCCTCGTCTTTCTCTTGGATGCACATTACGCACAGGCAGGATTAAACGTATGTTACTTTATTGTCGGTATTTACGGACTGTTTAACTGGCTTGGCGCGTTAAAAACATCCGCCCCAAAGCAGCCCCAAAAAACGCTTCAGATTTCTCATATTCCTCTCAAGCCGTGTGTTATCTTGCTGGGCATCTGTGCGATACTGTCTGTTCTGGCGGGATGGCTGTTAACCCGCTACACGAATAGTCCAACCGCATACCTCGATGCTTTTATATCGGTGTATTCTTTATTAGCAACATGGATGGTAGCGAAAAAGTATATTGAGTCGTGGTTTTTATGGATAGCAACGGATAGCATCGCCGTACCGCTGTATTTCTACTCCGAACTCTACCCTACCGCTGTTTTGTTCGCAATTTATCTGCCGTTATCTTATATTGGTTACAAAGAATGGAAAAAGAATTACCTTATGTTACATACCGACCCAGTCGCACCATAGTGTTAGCCAACGGGAAATTTCCCGATAACCCGGACGTCATAGCACTATTACAGCAAGCTACGACCTTGGTTTGCTGCGATAATGCGGCTCAGCATCTTGAACACTTGGGGTTAGAACCGACCTATATTGTGGGCGATATGGATAGCTTGTCGCCGGAGTTGCATAGACGCTTTGAAGCGCGTATTATACACAATCCGGATCAAGAAACCAATGATTTGACAAAAACCGTTAAGTTCTGCATCTCCAAAGGGTACAACGAGATAACCATCTTAGGCGCTACCGGTTTACGTGACGACCATAGTTTAGGGAATATCTCGTTGTTAGCTAACTACACACAGCAGTTGATATCGGTACAGATGGTTACCGACGACGGTTATTTCACCGTTATCGAGAAATCCTCGCTGTTCATGAGTTATCGAGGTCAATCCGTATCTATTTTCACTCTGACGCCACGTACCCACATCACTACACAGGGTTTAGAATTTGAGGTTCACAAGCGTC
>BNXT01000299.1 GCA_025999775.1 Bacteroidia bacterium
TTCTCAAACCACGATTGATGCTTGTGGTGGTGGCTCGACATTGCTTTACACGCCTGTGGTCGGTAATCACAGTAATGGGTTAGGAGGACTATTTGGAGTTGGATACCAATACTATTATCACGCAAAATGGGGCTTCAGCGCCGGGTTGGAGGTAACATTGTTAAAATCTAAGAGTTCGATAGACTATTTTGAATATCGTCGTACTGTTAACACGGTAGAGCACACCTTGTCTTTGACCGGTTACAAAGAAACTCAACGCGTGGTATTATTGCAACTTCCACTGATGTGGAGACATCAAGCCAGAAGCGAAAAATACTATGGTGGAATGGGTTTTAAGGTAGGCGTACCTTTACGTAGTCAGTTTAAAAGTGAAGCCGAAGAACTGACCCACAGTCGATCGGATATTGGCAATCCTACAACGACGAATCTCAATGCTTCCGGAGATCATATCCTAACTAAGGTTATGATTGCGGCTATTGGCGAGATTGGCTGGAAATGGACGTTAGCCGATAGCGAATATCTTTGTACGGCTTTTTATATAGATTATGGGCTTAATAATGTAGCTGCACCTGCCGAAGATTTTGTAGATCTGTCAAAAGATAAAATTACAACCAAGAGTATAATCAACTCAAAAAATGCCGATGATAGTAAATTGGTAGAGAAGGTACACCCTTTCACAGTGGGCTTGAAGTTATCGTTAGCGTTAAATAAAACTCATCCCATGCGTAAACGTCTGTAAAAAACCACGTTGTGCTTCCCTAATTATAGCGGTTTTGGGTTAAAAATTGGAACCCCGATATTGAACACGAAGCTAAACTTGTTAAAGCGGGTTTCGTAGGGATAGTAGTTAAACGACAGGCTAATCGGCGCTATTTTGGTGTAATATACTAAGATACCGCTAAAAGCCATGTTGAATTGGGAAAAATAGTCCGCATAGAAGGGCTGTCCTGTAGGCTCGGTAATAATCGTACGCAAAGGCACAAAAGCATAGCCTTCCAAACGAATATCAAAATTGGCAACCGGATTAAATACCGCCATAAGTCCTGCCGCGGCATATTGATTAGACCGAAATTGTTGCATAAACTGTGTAGAACTTTCATGCGTAGGGTAGAACGTCGGCGCATTAAGCATACTCGCTGTATAGTTTTCTAACAACTCCTGCGTAGAGAACAATATCGAAGATTTAAGACCCAAGGAAAACACGTCATTGCGTTTAATATAGTGTTCTATATCCGCATTGAACACAAAATAATCATACGTATATGGCGGTTTTAAATCACGCGTTTGCGGACTCGCATTACCTAATATGGTTTTTATTTTACCATTGGCATAGCGTGCGGAAATTTTAAAGTGAGTACCTGCATTGGAATAAAACTTACGATTCAGCGAATTATGTTCAAAAAACAACTCGCCAACAACAGGCGTATAGGTCGTTCTATCAGTCGTATCAGAACGCTTAAACATATTGCTCTGATGGTAGGTGAACCGTTTGTAAACTTCACTGATGTTCATGCCAAATTTATTTTCATTACGTAAAGATGCCGTAAGATTCAACTTAGCGTAATTTTGTTCTTCGATGAGGTAAATCAGGTTTTGGACATCAAAGAAATAAGACGTGTAGCGATAATAGTTCCAATGGTTGGAGGCAGCCTCAAACTCAAAATAGTAAGGGAGATGCGCTATATCGTACAAGCGGGCATTGATAAGCCCCGAATTATAGAAACTACCGGCATAGTAATTGCCATAAAGACTTAGTATTCTTTCTCCAAATTTTTCATATCGAAGTTGTAGAAACAATTGATTTGTTGGTGAAGATGCGATACAACCTCCAAGCCCTGCCGTAAAATGTGAGTTTTCTTTCGCAGAAATATTTAAAGAGTACATATCTAATTTAGTATCATAGATGAGTTCCGGAAAAGCGGGTTGAACGCGAGGGTCTGTTAATAATTCAAAGTATTTCCCTTGAAAATTAGTAATATCAAGACGTTGTTTCATCT
>BNXT01000300.1 GCA_025999775.1 Bacteroidia bacterium
ACTCATTTTCGCGCCCTGTTGAAAAAAAATTAAAATTGGTTGACCAATATATAAAAAAATTTTGTATCTTGGCAAAAATCGGATTGGTCAACCAGCATACCAAATTATATTTTATACAAATAAAACGCTATGAAACTAAACACTATCTTGAAAAGCCTGCCGCTACTAAGCGTAGCGCTGCTTTTTACCGGACAATCAGCTTCGGCTCAAGTCCTTTTGAACGATGACCTGAGTACTTACACTGTCGGCTCTGCGGTCGGACAATCACCATGGTTTAACAAAGTAGGAGCAGGAACTACGGGAGATCCGACCATTGTAGCAACGCCGCTAACTCTGACCACATCGGCAAGTTACATTCATTCGGGCATGGGACAAACTTGCTTATTCCCTTATGCCGGCGGTAGTGTAGCACACGCACTTTCATTGCCGCTATCGGCTACCGTAAATTCGGGCACCGTTTATTTTGCGTTTATGGTAAAATTTGGGGCAACTTATACCGGTGGCGGGTTGCCAATCTTAGGACTTGCTCAGAACGATAGTACCATCCGCCCGCGTGTCTATGTAAAGAAAGGAAGCAGTAATGGTAAATTAGTGTACGGGCTTTCCAAAAACAGTGGTTCCAGTACTAATGCAACATATGATCCTTCTGCTACAGATTATCCAGATAATGTGCCTCAACTTCTTGTACTCAAATACACCTTCGTATCAGGATCAAACAACGATATAGCGGAGCTTTTTGTTGATCCAATTCCCGGACAACCCGAACCAACGCCCACAGTAACCGTTACTAATGCCGTTGATCTGGCAACAGGCGACGCACCCTCACTATCTCGCGTAATGATGCGTGCCAGTGGTTCTGTTGTATTTTCAGTATTATTCGGCGGACTTCGTGTAGCTACGACTTGGGATGATGCGGTAACTACCGCCACTCCCGCCGTTTCCACCAAATTGTCGGATCTCACTATTGCTGGCACGACCATTAACGGATTCAATACCAACACTACAAACTACACCGTTGTGCTTGCTAACAATGCTACGGTAACGCCTGTCGTAGCTGCCACAACAGTAGCTGCCAGCGACGTAACGGTAACTTTAAATCCGGGTAGCGGCAGCAGCAACACTTTCGTAAACGATACTGCGGTGGTAACCGTTACTGTTGCAGAAACCGCTGATGGCACGAATAATACGGTTTATACCGTAAACTTTGTTCGTGATGTTGTTGCTCCGACCATCACCTCTGCTACGCCAGTCGAGGGCGCTTCCGTAAGCAGAACCGGTACTATCACGTTGAATTTCAGCGAAGCAGTCTCTATCAACGGCTCATGTCCGGATGCAGTGCTGTTCAATAGTCGAACGCCGGCTAACGCCGGTATATTGGCAGGCAACGGACTATCGTGGTCTATTGCTTACACTGCTGCCGATTGGAACATCACAGATGCTTTAGAGCTGACTATCCCCGCCGGTTTATTCACCGACGGATATAACAATTTCACCGCCGCGTTCCAACGGAATTTAGTTTTTGACATAACGCCTCCTACCCTATTGAGCGTTACACCTGCTAATAATGCTACAAACCTTACCCCAATAGGCACAATCGTACTCACTTATGACGAGAATGTGAGAGTAGCCGCTGATGCGGATGCTATCGTCCTTACTAAGAATACTGACTCTCCCGTCAATGCTGTGTTGAATACGGATTACACCGTTTCCGGTAAAAAAATCACCATTAATTATAGCGGTACTTGGGGTGATACCTGGCAAGTTGACATAAGAAACGACGTTGTATCCGACGCTTCCGGCAATGATATTAGTACCGCTGCTACTTATAATTTCACCACCGATGTTCCGTTGAATACGTTCCCTTATACCATTGATTTAAACAACAATGTGGCTTCTGCCGTTCCGGGTTGGGCGGTCAGCAATTTAGGGTTTAATCCCGACCTTAATCAAGACCGCAATTGCCCTGCATGGGTAAAAGGC
>BNXT01000301.1 GCA_025999775.1 Bacteroidia bacterium
GTATTGGAGTTTCTGCTTTTTCCGAATGTAGCGGGCTAACGAGCATTACTATTCCAAGCAGCGTTACAAGCATTGAGAGTTCTGCTTTTGAAAAATGTAGTGGGCTTACGACAATTGACGTATCAACAGACAATGTTAATTATGTTTCCGAAGATGGTATTTTGTTCAATAAAACTAAAACCACGTTGATACTATGTCCTGCGAGAAAAACAGGAACCTATACCATTCCAAGCAGCGTTACAAGCATTGGAGGTATTGCCTTTTCCTATTGTAGCAGTCTTACCTCCGTTACCATACCAAGTAGCGTTACAAGCATTGGAAATAGCGCTTTTTACAATTGCATCGGACTTACTTCCGTTACCATACCAAGTAGCATTACAAGCATTGAAAGTTCTGCTTTTTCCAATTGCATGAGATTGGATTCTATTAGCGTATCGTGGGCTACTCCGATTGTCATCTTTTCTAGTGTGTTTTATGGTATTCCTGTCAACTATGTGAAACTTACAGTGCCCGAAGGCACATCTGCTGCTTATGCAGCTGCTAACGTGTGGAAAGATTTTTACATCGAAGGCACCGAATCACCCATAATTGCAAACGGAACTTGCGATACCAATCTCACTTGGGAACTCAACTTCCGCACGTTGACCATCAGCGGCACCGGTGCAATGGCAAGTTTTTCAAATGCCCCATGGTATCCTGACCGCGAAGGTATAAAGACCGTGATCCTTAGCGAGGGTGTTACAAGCATTGGGACTAATGCTTTTTCCAGTTGCAGCAGTCTTACTTCCATTACCATTCCAAGCAGCGTTACAAGCATTGGAAATAGCGCTTTTTACAATTGTAGCAGACTTACCTCTGTTACCATTCCAAGCAGCGTTACAAGCATTGGAAATAGCGCTTTTTACAATTGTAGCGGACTTACCTCTGTTACCATTCCAAGTAGCGTTACAAGCATTGGAAATAGCGCTTTTTACAATTGTAGCGGACTTACCTCTGTTACCATTCCAAGCAGCGTTACAAGCATTGGAAATTCTGCTTTTTCCAATTGCAGCGGGCTTACTGCCGTTACTATTCCAAGCAGTGTTACAAGCATTGGAAATAGTGCTTTTTCCAATTGCAGCGGGCTTACTTCCGTTACCATTCCAAGTAGCGTTACAAGCATCGGAAATTATGCCTTTTACAGATGCATCGGGCTTACCTCCGTTACTATTCCAAGCAGCGTTAGAAGCATTGCGTATTCTGCTTTTGAAGAATGCAACGGTCTTACATCCGTTACTTGTCTTGCTGCTACACCGCCATCATTGGGCAATTATAATTTTGCCGCAGTTAGCGCCGATACACTGTATGTGCTTGCCAGTGTATTAAACACTTACAAAGCAAATAGTGATTGGAATAGAGCCTTTGGCGTCATACTTGCCCTTCCGCCCTTTGTTACGGGCGTAACACTCAACAAAACTACTGCCACGCTTGTTGCTATTGGCGATACCGAGCAACTCACCGCAACTGTTGCTCCTGACACTGCCTCCGACAAAACTGTTACATGGCTCAGCAGTAACACGACAGTGGCTACGGTCAGCGACAGCGGCTTGGTAACAGCGGTATCCGCAGGCACAGCCACCATCACGGTAACCACCGCAGACGGCGGCTTCACGGCGACTTGCACCGTAACTGTCAGCGACCCTACCTCTGTCGTAACAACGCAAAGCATGGCGTCTCTGAAAATCTACCCCAACCCCGTAGTTAATGGAGAGTTGAGAATTGAGAACGGAGATTTGTTAATTGAGAATGGAGAATTGAGAGTGGAGATTTATAACGTGAATGGCGCTCTCGTAGGGGCAAGGCGCACCTTGCCCTTACAAACCACCATTGATATTTCGCATTTACCCGCAGGCGAATACATTGTGAAAATAGGCGGTTCGGCAGGCTCACCAACCAGGACAGCGAAGGTGGTGAAAAAATAATGAACAATGAATAATGAAT
>BNXT01000302.1 GCA_025999775.1 Bacteroidia bacterium
GTCTAAATTGGATAAACAACGAGGCGCAGAATTATTCGATATGTTTGTGAAAAATCTCAGTAAAATACCTGAAAAATTATGACAACAACAGGAAAAGTAAGCAGTATAATTTCAAATCTTGTAACTGTGCAAGTGGATGGAAATGTGGGGCAGAATGAGATATGTATGATCGAACTCGACGATATTAAACTGATGGCGGAAGTTATCAAAGTCGTTGGGAATAAAGCCTTTGTACAGGTGTTTGAGAGTACGCGTGGGTTGAAAGTAGGCAATCGCGTGGAATTTATGGGGCACATGTTAGAACTATCGTTAGGACCGGGTATATTATCCAAGAATTTTGACGGATTGCAGAACGACTTAGAACGTCTGGATGGCGTCTTTTTGCAACGCGGCGCCTACAATAATCCGCTGGATGAAACCAAGACCTGGCTTTTTCATCCTACCGCCAAGGTGGGCGATACCGTGCAAGCCGCATCGTGGTTGGGCGAAACCAAAGAAAACTGGCTTACACACCGTATCATGGTGCCGTTTAAGTGCCAAGGAACCTATACCTTGCAATGGATTGCTCCCGAAGGTCAATATACTATCAACGAACATATCGCTACTATTGTCAACGCCGAAGGTGATAAACAAGAACTGACAATGGTACAGAAGTGGCCTGTGAAAGTGCCGGTTACGGCGTATAACAATAAGCCGCGTCCATTTAAAATCATGGAGACCGGCGTTCGTGTGATTGATACATTTAACCCGATTGCAGAAGGGGGTACGGGATTCATACCGGGACCGTTCGGAAGCGGAAAAACGGTACTACAACATGCCTTATCAAAACAAGCAGAAGCGGATGTGATCATCGTCGCGGCTTGTGGAGAACGTGCTAACGAGGTTGTAGAAATCTTTGCGGAGTTTCCGCACCTCATTGACGACCGCACCGGTCGTAACTTGATGGAACGTACAACCATCATCTGTAATACGGTCTAACGCGCCTGCGGCTTCAAACGTTTTCTTAAAGAACAAGTAGTCATCATTACTCATACCCATACCTCCAAGTATGATTTTATCGACCTTAGCGCGCAGCGCCACCATTGCCATCACTTCGTTATAGGGCTGGTCGGGATCCGCAAAAAAAGGAATCTTTTGTCCTGAGACTAAGGCGTTGTTGAGGTCAATGCCGGCGATGCCTGTAGGGATAAACTGCGAGGGTTGCTTACGGCTATGACGCTGTACGCTGACGCATTAAGTATTGTGTCCAATCGTATGGATCAGATACCCTCCAAAGATAGTATGCCCGGCTCGTTGTACAGCGATCTGGCGAAGATTTATGAGAAAGCGGTACAACTGCCAAGCGGCGGATCCATCACGATGATCTCGGTAACGACGCTGAGTGGCGGCGATATTACCCACGCCATTCCCGATAATACCGGTTATATCACCGAAGGACAATTATTCTTGCGTGCGGATAGCGATATTGGGAAGGTGATCATTGACCCTTTCCGTTCGCTTTCGCGTTTGAAACAGTTGGTTATTGGCAAACAAACGCGTGAAGACCACCCGCAAGTGATGAACGCAGCCGTGCGCTTGTACGCCGACGCCGCTAACGCTAAAACAAAACTCGAAAACGGCTTTGAACTCTCTGACTATGATACCCGCTCTATGCGGTTTGCTAAACAATATGCTGAATATATATTGGCAATTGATGTGAATATTGATGCTACGGAAATGCTTAACACGGTTTGGCGTTTGTTTAAAGAAAATTTCAGTAAAACGGAAGTCGCTATCAAGAATGAATTGGTAGAGAAGTATTGGTGATTTTATCAAGATTATTCGGACGCTTGTTCACAAAAGTATTTCAACGAAGTCAAAGCCCGATCGCAGGCTTGAATTTCATCCAATACAATTAACGTCTTACCCGCAATAATCCGCTGCGAATGAACGGATTCTAAGTATTGAATAATAGGCGCAGGCGTGATATT
>BNXT01000303.1 GCA_025999775.1 Bacteroidia bacterium
GCACATAAGCGCCTTTTGCGAGGTTACTAACATTAAGCGTAGTATTATTACCGGTTGCTACGTGTTTAGAAACCAATTGTCCGTTTGTTGAATAAATATCAATAACAGCGCCTTCATTGATGTTAAGCCCTTCAACGTTAAGCGTTTCTTTTACAGGGTTAGGATACACATTCAAAGACACTGTGCTTGGCAGTTGTTTTACAACAACGCCGGAAGGATCCGCAACTGCGCCAACTACGGCTACAACGCCAAAAGAAGGCGCTCTGAAGATTTCATTATCAATATTGTTTTCAAGGGTGTAGAATACGAGCGTATCGCCAGTAGCGACTTCACCTGTATTAAAGGGTACAATAAAATCACCTGCAAGAACGTTGACCGTGCGAACAGGGGTTAAATTAGCTTCAAAGGTAGTGTCATCCACCCATTGTTTGCTTTTTTTGTAAATAGCCACTTTACCGTCCGCTACTACATTTAAAATAGCGAGATTAGGACCTACAGCAGAGGCAATAACCGGTGCGCTTTCCCAAACGTGGAAAGGCAATGTTTGACCTTCACGAATATCCCACACTTCATAAACATTCCACTTTAAAGAGTCTTCATAGAATGCCTTGGTTTTCAATGTTTCAATAGATTTTGAACGTCCCGTACCGCTATTGGTTGCACCTGTACCAGAATGCGTTCCAAAAGTTTTAACATGCATGCTATCCAGAGCATAGTTATTTTCCAATTTAATAAGTCCACCTGAGCTATGTGAAGCATAGATACGACCAGTACTACCGCCTCCGAGGATAGCGTCTTGAGCAGAAAGGTTATTCTTAAAAAGCATTTCTGTAGCTGTTTGGGCTGCAAGCGGATCCGTTAATCTTGCCCCTATACCACCAACTCTATCGTCTGTGCTGATCTTCAAGGATTCTATCCACCCTGCTGCAAAGCAATTTTCAATATAAACATTTCCACGATCACCAGAACTACTACCATTGGATGGATTTGGAGCTATTCCCCCTAGATAATGGGCAAGAACTTTCGTACTATAAATATCAGCGTTAACATAGCAATTAGTAATTATTGCGTCGCCACCTTGTTTAGCAGAGCCAAAATAACCTGCTATACCACCAACACGATAGCTTCCTACTATAAGACCATTGAAAGCACATCCGGAAACAGTTATGTTAACAGCTTGACCGGTACTATTCACTGTAACATCACCAACAATACCACCGGTATAGATATTTCCTGTGGCTTTATCATTTAGCAGTACCAAGTTACTACTACACTTCTCAATGTATATGGCTCCACTTCCGGTGCCATACGTATTTGCGTACCCTACAATACTACCAACCGTTGTCCGACCGACAGAAGGTTGGACGGTGATAGAACCCCCAAAGAGGTGTACATTTTTAATAGTAGCGCCGGCGTTAACAACACTAAAAAGCGCTAAATACAGCATCGAGTCTGCAACTGGCGCAACAGTGTCGATTGTTAGGTTTGTGATAAGATGATTATTGCCATCAAACACACCAGTAAAACCTGTCGCTTCATTTTGTCCTCCAATAGGTGTCCAATTAGCGCCGGCGAGGTCAATATCGGCTACCAAGACAAAACATTTACTCAGGTTGTCTCGAACTGCTTCCAACTGTTGGCGATTCGCAATTTGGTACGGACTTGATACCGTCCCGGCTCCGCCTGCAAACTGTGCAAACACAGAGGTTGTACATACTGACATTATTGTCAATATTACCATCATTGTTAAATTTTTTTTCATGTTTTTGTTTTTTTTATTTTAAATTATTTAAGGGGTTAATTATTTTACAAATTTTACAACTTGATTGTTTACTTTCAGCACATAAGCGCCTTTTGCGAGGTTACTAACATTAAGCGTAGTATTATTACCGGTTGCTACGTGTTTAGAAACCAATTGTCCGTTTGTTGAATAAATATCAATAACAGCGCCTTCATTGATGTTAAG
>BNXT01000304.1 GCA_025999775.1 Bacteroidia bacterium
GGATTTAATAATGTTGCATCATTCTTTTGAACACATGGACAACCCACACGGTGTATTTGAGCAACTATACCGATTGCTTGATTCTGATGGACAAATATTAATTAGAATACCAATAGCCGACTCGTTTGCGTGGCGCAAATATGGAGTAAATTGGTTTCAACTTGATGCCCCTCGCCATTTCTTTTTGCACACTATAAGGAGTATTTCTTTTTTGGCAAAGCAGCATGGATTTATATTGAAGCAAGTGTACTATGATTCAACAGAGGCACAATTTCTAAACAGTGAAAAATATGGCAGAGACATAACATTATTGGTTGAAAATGAAATATTTTCAAGGGCATACATCAAATCTTGTCAAAAGCAAGCCAAGTGGCTAAACAAGATGAAAGATGGAGACCAAGCGTGTTTTGTTTTGCGAAAACAGAAAGAGGAATAACCAAAACATCATCGTACTTGTTTTTGTTACAAATGTTTGTGAAGCATAATAAAATGTTATCTTTCTCTTGTCAAAGGGTTTGATGGTCAAAATAAATCAATGCAAAAAACGATTTTACGTAATGTGCATTACGGTAATGGTGGTTACGATAAACAGATACAATGATATAAATTGCTAATAATCATTCATTTATGAAGTTTTATAATAGAGAGAATGAAATAGCGACACTGCAACAAATTGAGAAAAGTTCAAAAAACGTTGCTCAGATGACTATTGTTGTTGGCAGGCGCAGGATAGGCAAAACGGAATTGCTCAAAAGGGCATTTACTGCTTCGCCTGTTCTGTATTTTTTTGTTGAGAAAAAAACAGAATTTCTGCTTTGTGAAGAATTTTCGCAAGAAATTCGTTTGAGGTTGCAAGAGGAAATTTATGGTGAAATAAAGACCTTCAAAGCTTTGTTTGCCTATTTGATAGCGCTTTCTGCACGCCGTAACTTTACGCTGATTATTGATGAGTTTCAAGAGTTCCAAAAAATAAATCCTTCTATCTTTAGTGAGATTCAAAATGTATGGGATGCCAACAAAGATAAATCGCGAATGAATTTAGTGCTATGTGGTTCAATATATTCAATGATGAAGCGCATTTTCGAGAGTTCCAAAGAGCCTTTATTTGGCAGAGCAACAGCCAAAATTCAACTCAAGCCCTTTACCATATCTACGCTCAAAGCCATACTTGCCGAGAATGCCCCAAAAAGCACTAACGAGGATTTGCTGGTTTTTTATATGATAACAGGCGGAATAGCGAAGTATGTGGAACAACTTGTTGACAATAAAACATTCACAAAAGAAAAAATTTTTGCATATCTTTTTTCTGACGGTTCATTTTTTCTTAACGAAGGAAAAGATGTACTGATAGATGAGTTTGGAAAAGATTACGGCACTTATTTTTCCATATTGTCGCTTATAGCAACTTCAAAAACCGGTCGTGGCGATATTGAAAGCACGCTTGGCTTTGATGTGGGAGGCTATCTTGACAAGTTGGAAAACGAGTACAATATCATCAATCGTCGTCGTCCTTTTGGGGCGAAAGAGGGTAGCCGATTAAACAAGTATTCTATTGAAGATAATTTTTTGAATTTCTGGTTTCGGTTTATCTATAAATATCGTAGCGCAGTGGAAATCGGGAATTTGGATTATGTTCGCAACGTAGTTGAGCGCGATTATGAAACATACAGCGGATTAGTTTTGGAAAAGTATTTTTGCGCGCAACTGATTGAAACAAAACAATTTTCGGCTATTGGAAGTTATTGGAACAGACGTGGAGAGAATGAAATAGATATTATTGCCGAAAATGAGATGGAGAAACGGCTTGTTTTTTATGAAGTAAAACGAAACGAAAAACGTATAAATTTGTCTGTTTTAGAGAAAAAAGCAAGTGAAATAGTCAAAAAATATCCCGATTTTAAGGTTGAGTATAAAAAATTGTCGTTAGACAAGATGTAATTCCATTTATTGGTATATGCAAATAAAG
>BNXT01000305.1 GCA_025999775.1 Bacteroidia bacterium
TTAGAAAAACTTATTGCACAGCTCCGGCAGGATGGAGGAGCGCTCTTTACCCCGCCCGCCACGGAAAAGGACATAACTGAATGTTACGATTATTTGAAGCACACGGCATTGCCGCACCCGCTGCCCCCAGATATCCTCGCCTTCCTTGCCATCAGCAACGGTTTTGCATGGAACGGCATAGAGATTTTTGGCGCAGACCCGGTAAGCGAGGGAGCGCCGCGCGGTTACCAAGTCCCGGACATTATCAGCATGAATCTGGATCTTTTGAGAATGGAAACCGATTTTGCTCTTCCCAACGGCTCCCGCATACCATTTGGGGCAGGCTGCGGCTTGCTTTACTTTGGTCGCGCCGATGAGGATTTGTATATGTATAACGAGCAAACAGAAAAGTACGAAGTCCGGGATCGCACCGACAGGGAAGTGTACGATGAATATGACAGTTTTGCTGCTTTCTTTATTAATGAAGTGGGGCGGCGGCTCGGCGAGGAGGAGCCGTTAGACGACATCGGACAATACGACGCATGGGATTAAGGAAGAAAACATGAACGAAGAACAACGCGAACGCTGGGGAAGCCGGACGCGCCTTGAAAACGGCCTTGAATATGAAATCCACCGCTCAGGCTGGAAGGATGGACCGGATCGTTTTATCTACATCAGCGGCTATTACGGCGAATCTCCTGTGGTGGAAATCCCCGCTGAAATTGCGGGGCTTCCGGTTACGCGTATCGGCGACTTCGCCTTTCTTCGCTGCGCCCATGTTACCACCGTCAAACTCCCGGATAGCCTTACCGACATTAACTGCGGCGCCTTTTGGGACTGCACGGCTCTTGCGGAAATCAACATCCCCGACAACTGTGACGGCTTCGGCGGGGATGCCTTTAAGAACTGCCCAAGCCTCCCCGCAGAAACCCGCGCCCTGCTGAAAGAGCGCGACTACTTCGGCGTTGTTGGTATTTTCGGCGAGGACGAAACGCCCGATAAAGACACGCCGGACGCGCAGTAGGAATTTACAGCCTATCAAGCGTTATGCTGCGTTAAGATTTCTTTCACTTGGTCAATGGTCAGCCCCGAAATTTGGGCTATTATTTCCGGCGGAATGCCGATGCGGTGGCTGTTTAGCGCCACCTCTACCTCTTTTTTGGCTTCGCCCTCTGACCTGCCCTCTATTTTGGCAGTTTTTATGGCGCTGTCCCAGCCTAATTTGAGGTCAATTGCCTTGTCGTAAGAGCGCTGCTCGGCTGGCGACAAGCTGTCGTAATTCAAAATCTCACGCACTTTGTCTAAACCTAATGCCGTAAAATTATCCTCAACACAGTTGTTTTTCAGGTAGTAAATCCACTCGTCAAGCGTGTTCGTGGCTATGTCATTGAAATTCGTTACGTCCAGCAAGTAGTATTCAGGATGCAAATCACCCGCCTCTATCTTGCCAAAAGCCTTTTGCTGATTGGGAGTGAGCGTCAATATCTTGCCCGTATGCACACCCTTGAAATTGGTTTTGCCGTGATAAATGTACTCGTCATCATTATGAAACTCTTTGAAAAAAATAATGCTGATCGAGTATATTTTTCTTATTTTTTCGTATGGATTACCCTTTTTGATGAAGTCAAAAATATTGCGGCTAACACCAAAAAGCACGCGCAGTAGGTAATCTATTTCAAACTGATATTGTACCTCAATTATCATCAATTCGCCATTCTCCTCCTCAGCAAGAATATCTACGCGCGTTTGCTTGTCGTCCATTTTATCTTGTTGGCTCTCACCTTCTGGAATGTTTTTCACCTTGATGCGTCTGCCTAACAACTCACTCAAAAAGCCCTCCAAAATATCGTAGTTGGTTTTTTGGCGTAGCAGCCGCTTGAGTGCGTAGTCAAACGACAATACGCGGCGCGGTTCTTTGATATTGCGAGAATCGGACATAATCAATGTATCGTTAGTTGTTTATATTATGGTGCAAATTTA
>BNXT01000306.1 GCA_025999775.1 Bacteroidia bacterium
AAATTTTTATCTATAAACATAAAATTAGTTTAACGTTTAATTCTTAGCAAATATCTTAAAATTATTGGGTCGTATTTATATTGAAATGGTGGTGGTGGTATTGGAGCTATGTCATAATACGAAGAAAAACTTGGTGAGGCTGGTTGATTAAAATTGTTAAAATACACATTTGCTATTCCTGTTTTTGTATTGGCAATTATTTCTATTTCAGGCAGTAGATAAATAGGATTACCATTTGCATCTATTCCGTTCATATATTCTGTACTTACACCAGTGTTTACTCCGTTTGAAAAAGCTCCTGTATTGTCACTGTTCAGTATTTTATTTCGTCCATATCGTAATTGTACCTGATAAGCTATTTCAGTAATTCCACCATTAAGAACTCCGCCTGCAAATCCGTAAGCTCCACCTTGCCAAGTATATTTCCAAAAGTTATCCCATTCTCCATCAGCAACTCCTTTCCCAACTCCGTATGTTATTCCGCCAGCAATTCCTTTAACAGCACCCTTCGCTCCTTCGCCGATTAAATTTCTCATAACTCTATTCTTTATTCCTAACCCATCAACAACCTTATCTGTAAATCCAATTTTATCTAATCCTTTACCAACTCCAAAACTAACTGCTCCTACTGCTGCTGAAATACCTGTTTCAACACCAACTTTTCCCCAATCTACACTACCAAAATTAAATCCATTACCTTTGGACTGCCTTAGCATTTCGTTTACACCACTTGTAATTCCTCCGCCAATTATTGCACCTGCCCAAGGACAAACAGCAGTTAACGCACCTTCGCCACCGCCAACATGAAACGCAATAGCAGCTTTTCCAAAACCTGTCCAAAAGCCCTCGCCTTTAAAACTATTCCAATTTTTAGCAACGTTTATTGTTCCATAAACGACTGCCATTATTGGAATATGTATCCACTCCCCATCCGGATCAATATAGGTTAATGGATTATTTCGTGCGTAGGTGTAGCGGTTGAAGTCTTGGGTGTAGGCGCTGTTGGGTACGTAAGGATCGGGGCTGAGCATGCGCCCGATGGCGGGGTCGTAGAGGCGACCATTCATGTTGATCAGTCCGAACATGTCCAAGTGCTCGTGCCCCGTGTAGCCTCGTGTGAAGAGCGATAACAAGTGCGCCCCATCTCTCAAGGTTGTGTTGGTGTCAAAGTAAATCTGCACATTGCCAACGCCATACTTGTAGCGCCGTCCCCACGCATCGTAGCCAAAGTATTCGTACCCCGTACCCGGTTTGTATTCCGCTATAATGCTCCCCAGATGGTCGGTCGCTACTTCTTTGATCACCCCATTATTGCGTATCGCTATCAAGCCATACGGCGAAAAGATGTACTCCTTAACGACCTCCGTACCGCCATACACCGTTCGTTCGTAATTTGTAGAGTAGTATCGCTCAAAAGCGTTATTTAACATATCATGCCCCGACACTTTTCGCCGTTCGTGCGTCGGACCGTAAACAAACGACATGGACAAAGCATAACTATCTCCCCCCGTTTCCACCTCATCCTCCATATTCGCTTCTACCCCTACACATCCTGAGTACACTATCCCATTGACCTTGTTGAAACTGTTGTACGTAATGTTCTGATTACAAAAACCAGCCGTCATCTCTACTATCTTTATTACCGCATGTTTCTTGCTTGGATGGTAATCGTAATATCCAACACCCGTTTTGCTTGCTATGTTTCCGTTGCTATGATACCCTGTACCGGTAGTCAATCGGCTCAGGTTATCGTAAGTAAAATTTTCTGTTTTAGAATGTAAATTATCCACACGTTGCGTCATATTGCCTGTAGATGCCTGATAACTGTAGGTCTGGTTCATCAAGCCCGTTATCGTCCGAGCTGTCAATTGCCCAAAAGCATTGTATGTATTGGTTTGGGTGCGATTGCCATCCATCAACATACTACTCAATTCCTGCCCTCTTGCATTGACACTCC
>BNXT01000307.1 GCA_025999775.1 Bacteroidia bacterium
GAAGCAATTCTATTTCGTGCATGATTTTATCTTGCCGCGCCAACTGTTCGGCATGGATTTCATGCATCAAGTCGGTAACGGATAGTGTTCCGTTTTCAACTTTAATTTCTGCCGCACGTCTTACCGAATTTCTGAGTGCGATGATTTCATCGTCCGATAGCAAAAGTTCGCGATACCGGTCAATTTCATGTTCTTTGCCCGTCTTGTTCAAAGAGGTATTAAACAGAAACGTTTCGCGTTGTGTATGAATAGCATCACGATTTGACTCGATCAAATTGAGACTGTTTTTTCGCGTATAGAAACTGCCGATATTCCACATCATGCGAATACCTCCGACATAGTATGCAGAAAATTCGCTTTCCAGCATATTCAGTCCGGGCTTACCGTAACCGCCGGTCAGAAACAAGCTAAATTTAGGCATCAACCCGGCATCTATTTCACGCTTCGCCGCATCTAAACTTTTCAGATTGGCATCAAACAGCGATAGTTCGGGACGATTAATATTGGTAACGACAGCTTGCTGCGCAATAGGCTGTTGCAATTTCGTATCTTCATTCAATTTTTCTCCGATAAAAGCCGACAACATTTCGAGGTACGCTTTTCTGTTGTGCGAAATTTGTATCAATCCTTGCTTTGCTTTCAACTGTTCCACCCGCACGGCGTCAAGGTCGGCTTGATTGGCAAGTCCGCCTTGCATCAAGTTTTTAATTCGGTCGTAATTGACTTGCAACTCATCTTGAAACAGACGATTTTGTTCTACCATCGCATTACAGAGCAGAATCCCGAAAAATAGTTGGGTTACTCGCTCACGCAGAGCGTAAAAATTCACGTCCAATTCTCGTTCTTCCACCTCGGCTTTTGCGTCGATACCTTTCCGTTTAGCGCTTGTCGTGCCGCCATCCCACAGTGTCTGACTGATATCAAGCGTAACGCCATACTGATCTTTATCCAGCGACGGGATGCTCACACCCGAAAGCCCTAACTTGGCAAAATCTATTGGAATCTCCGTTACGTCCGACTGATAAGTAAGCTTTGCCGACAGCTGCGCCTGCGGCATCCACATTTTACTTACATTTGAAAGATTATAGCCTCGTGCCCGCTCAATCAATCCATACTGCTTGATTAACGGATAGTTAGCTCTCGCTTTTTCGTAGCAATCATCATGTTCATCTGCCCGAAAGTCGTAACACAAGCAAGTAGCGCAAAACTTAAAAAAACCATTTTCCCGTACATATACATCTGTTTTTCATATTCAATACAACTATCAAGGTTTCAACGCGTTCAAAATGAATTGAACGTTATTTTCACGCCGCTCTGCCAACATTGCGTCGAGCGCTGTTTTGTCCATATTGGGTAATATTTCCGCTATAAACGGCAGTGCAAAAAACGAAGCCACGTTAATAGAAATAAAGTTCATCATAAAGTCTCGCACCGTTATCGGACGAATAGCGCCTTTGGCAGATTCTTCCTTCAAAAGAGTATCAAGACGACTTGAAATAATGGTAACTTTGGGCACCAATTCGTTAAGAAATAGGGTACGGTTTTCTCCATTCGACAGGATTTCGCTCCAAATAAAATGCGGCAGTTGAGGATTCTCGGAAAGGAAATCAAACTGCGCTTCAATAATAAGTCTAACAGTCTCGTTAAAAGAAAGTTCATCCTCTAATATGCTTTCAATATACCGAGAAATCGTCTGAATTTTTCGTTGAAAAATCATCTGAAACAAATTTTCCTTCTTCCTGAAATAATAATGCAGCATGGAATGGCTTACGCCCGCCCGTTTAGCAATACTCACCGTCTTAGTGTTGCCGTAGCCCTTCTCAAGAAACTCCGCTTCGGCAGCCTCAAGAATGACTTGTTCGGTATTTAAGTTGCTATCATTCATACAATTAACTAATGTAAACATTTTTGTTCAACAATATTGTCGATGCAAAGATACAACAAATATTTTAA
>BNXT01000308.1 GCA_025999775.1 Bacteroidia bacterium
GAAGCGTACTTCGTATGCTGCTTTTGCGAGTTTACGCAAAGTAATCAAAATTGGGGTGCTCAGTGTTTTATGTTCTCTTTTAGTAATGCGTTCACAGCCTGTATTGGCACAAGTGGCATCTCATTCACCGGCGCTATCGGATGAAGATAGCGTGCGAGATTTGGATACCGTGTCCATTACAGGTCAACGACCAACACCGTTTGGTACGTTGATGCATGTTGTAGCTGTTATTCACCGCGAAGATATTGAGCGGGCGGCAGTTGATAACTTGCAAGACCTGCTGCGTTGCATAGAGGGCATAGACATCCGAGCACGCAGTAACAACAATGTACAAGCCGATATTTCGTTACGCGGCGGCGCTTTCGACCAAACGGTCGTGCTGCTCAATGGCGTGAATATCACCGACCCACAGACGGGGCATCACACCCTCAACATTCCACTGAACCTCAACGACATTGAGCGTATTGAGGTGCTCCAAGGTCCAGGGGCATGGAACTTCGGCGCCATTGCCTACAGCGGCGCTATCAACATCATCACCCGACAGCCTGACCGCTCCGGTATCAACGTCGGACTTGAACAAGGACAACACCGCTACCAAAACTACAATGCCGGTCTTACTTTCCGCCGAAAAACATTCCAAGCGATGGCGACTGCCGACAAGACTATGTGTAGCGGCTATGCCAATAATACCGATTTTGATATTGACAATATCTTTGTTCAGGGGCGTTACACACTACCAAAGGGCGTGCTTAACGGACAGTTTGGATACCAAAAAAAGGCGTTTGGCGCCAATAATTTTTACGGACCGGAGTATCCGACCCAGTATGAACAAACCCAAACCTACTTATCGAGCCTGCAATATGCCATCAAAACACGGCGTTATGGCGTGATGGCAACTGTTTACCACCGTCGGCATTTGGACTGCTACGAACTGTTTCACTCCAATCCTGCGCCCTGGTACACAGGGGCTAATTATCATCGAACAAATGTGCTTGGAGGGCTATTACAAGGCAGCTATGTTAGTCGTATAGGCGCTACGATTGCGGGTGTAAATGTCCGTTACGAACAGCTACTGAGCAATAATCTGGGCGAACCGTTAAATACTCCGGTTGCCATTACGGGTACTGCCGACACTTCTTACATTTTAGGTAAGACACGCTCCCATTGGAGTGCGTTTGTACAGCAGACGTACCATCACCGGCGGTTTCATGCTACGCTGGGCGTCATGGGTGCCGGCAATAACGATTATGGCTTTCACGGCTATGCCGGGGCTAATCTTGCCTACGATATAAGCCGACATTGGCAGACGTCGGCATCTATCAACAACAGCTATCGCAATCCGACATTTACCGATCTGTACTACCATGCAGGCAAGCAGCGTGGCAGCGCCGATCTTGTGCCCGAAGAAGCCTTCAATGCTGAATTTGCATTGGACTACAGTCCTAAACAATGGGCAATCAAGGGGCTTGTATTCTACCGTTACGGCTACCAGACCATCAGCTGGGTTCTTGAGGATGACGCACTATGGCATGCCCGCAATATCATGGATATAGCTACGCTTGGTGCAAACCTGCGTGCACAATACAAGCTCAACGCTACATGGCTTGATAAACTAACTTTTAGTTATGCTTATATTCATCTTGATCCGGCGACCAATGCCAATATCAGCTACACTATTGAGCAATTAAAACATCAGGCTTCTGTGGATTTTTGGCATCGTCTTGGGCAACATCTTGATATTTCGTGGCGGGTATCGTACCAGCAGCGCAACGGACAGTATCGTCCATACGACATACAGACAGGCTATAGTACCTACCGTGATTTTGACCCTGTAGTGTTATTAGATGCCAAAATATCCTACACCGCAACGCACTACGCCGTGTTTGCGAGTGTTACCAATCTCTTAAACACCGATTACAGCGATTTCGGTAATATCCCGCAAC
>BNXT01000309.1 GCA_025999775.1 Bacteroidia bacterium
AAAGCATTGCAGTTGATTGGCGGAAAATCAATTTTCGACAGATATAAAATTGCCAATACAAGTATTATCGGCAAATATATTGACGATAGATACCGAAATTTTTCAGCATATCCTGTAAAAGAAGGTGACAAAATTGAGTTTCACGGAATAAAAGCGAGAATTGATGAGTCGCAGATTTTAGCCGAACTGCAAGGCGACGATGCTGCAAAGTACCAAAACCTCAAAACAGAAACATTACAACATTATCAAAGCAAAATTGACGAACTCAAAAATGCGGGTAAAACTACAGAGGCAGAGTTTTTGACGGATGCGATAAAATTCGTTGATGACCGTTTTGTATTTTGTTATGATGACAAAGTCGTCCTCGGAGCTTGGGGTATGCAATTGCGGGAAAATGTAAGCGAAGACATTACTGAAATCCGCAAAAAATCGCCTCGCAAATCGAAACCGGTAAATGATGAACTCGAAAAGCAGCCCGAATTGGTCGAGGAAGATATAGCCCCTCCTATTGAGGAAGAGCCGGAAGTAATTCCTCCGGTTGTTCCCTCTACGATTGAGGAAGAGCCGGAAGTTGAACCCTCTACTATTGAAACAAAACTCCCTTGGTGGAAGCGTTTTTGGGCTTGGCTGAGCGCCTTGTTAATTGGGCGTGGCTGTCTGAAATGGTTGTTGTGGTTGCTTTTACTATTGCTACTCTTATTGTTGCTCTGTTGGCTGTTTAGAAGTTGCAACGAACACAACGGTGTTCATGATTCTTTTCCAATAGAAGACAAGCCTTGGACTGGCAACGACCCCAACGCAGGCAAAGGTGGCATTTACAACCCCGGCGACCCTTACACGCCTGCGCCAACGCCTCCGGGTTACGAAGATGTGTTGCCGCCCATGCAAGGTGTGCTTCCGCCTGCGCCGGGCGTACTGCCCCCGATAGAAGATGACCCTAATATTATCCCGGGTAATCCGTCCATTATTGCTAATCGCTTGAATATTCTTATGGAAAATGAAGATAAATCCATATTGGATTTGGCAAAAGATTTTAAGGCAAAATATCCTGATAACAAATACAAAGTCGTTTATTATGACGATGTAGTGAAGCGTTTGCAAATCGAAATTCCTAAAGAGGAGCGCAAGCAGTTGAAACAAGAAATCCCTGCCCAATTTGCGCCCGAGTATGAACTCTTTGTGTTTGATGAGGCATTATTTGAAGGTGCATATACGCCTAACGACCCTGCTTTTTCCGACCAAAGTAAAGCGTGGTATCTCAACGCAATAAAAGCTCCGCAAGCGTGGGAACTCACACGCGGCTCTGAAAAAATTACCGTTGCCATTGTTGATAACGGCTTTAACCTAAAACACCCTGAATTAAGTAGTAAAGTAGTGATGCCTTACAATGTTTGGAAACATTCAACGGAAATTTTTCCGCATAAGGTTGACCACGGCACACACGTTGCAGGTACGGCGT
This sequence comes from Bacteroidia bacterium, assembly GCA_025999775.1. GTDB lineage: Bacteria > Bacteroidota > Bacteroidia > Bacteroidales > P3 > BNXT01. Next base: position 1,460 of record BNXT01000309.1, read on the forward strand.
TGGCTGTTGCCGACAACGGGAAAGGCATTTGCGGCATTGCGCCGAAATGCCGATTTATGCCTATTCAGGTTGCCGACGCTCGCGGTTTGATGACAACAACGTCTGTGTTGGATGGCATTTTATACGCATTGTATCAGGGAGCAGATGTTGTAAATGTTTCGCTCGGAGGTAATTTTTCATCCCTTTCTCAAATTCCGGAAAGTGCGCAACAGGATTTGATTCGCAATCATTTTAAGGAAGAAGAACGGCTATGGCGCGAGATTATGCGAATTGCCGCCAAGCACAATTCAACCATTGTTGTGGCCGCAGGCAACGACAATGTGCTGGCAGGCATTGATGCTATACAACGCCCCGAACTTTTTGTTACCGTTTCGGCAGTTGATAAAAACAATCGCAGTTTTGGCAAAGCCGATTTTAGCAATTATGGCTCTTTTTCAACCGTTTCTGCACCCGGAGTGGGTATTTATTCATCGGTGGGCAAAAA
>BNXT01000310.1 GCA_025999775.1 Bacteroidia bacterium
GATTAAATCCGTAGGGTGCATGACAAACTTCGCCGAACACGAGGCTGTCGGTCGTTTCGACTACGCTCAACGACCGGCAACTCCACACTCCTGAAAATCCTGGTTCAGACAATATTCCAAAGCGGCTCATTGTACCAGCCGGCAGGAAAGCCCATTGCACAGACATCCACATTGGGATATTTTGCAAACAGTTCTTTAAGTTTTTGCCTGAACGTATGATTTGGATTAACCGTATTGAGCAAGTAGATAATCATCGAAAGGATATAGTAGATACGGTTGTTCTGTACATTTCCATCAACAAGCCATACATGTTGTGTACGACGGGGAAAAAGCGGCTGGATACGCAATTTTCTGTTCCAAAGACGTTCGTGATGAGCACAGATATTGCGGACAAATACAAGGCTGTGTAGCCACGACGCAAATACGGAATCGGACAGTCCGAAAATAGCGAAGTATCTTCCATCCAAAAGGCATTGTACGACAAGGACATCACATACGTCATTTTGGAACGTATCGCTACCTCTATTTTTTCGATTTCATTGAAAAGCAATATCCGCAATTTACGGTCGAAGCGGTACATATCAAGCGCCATGTCGAAAGTAGCATCATCTTTATATAAATGGTCTTCTTTAGGTGTTTTCAGCAAAGGGTGCAAATAAGCGCTCAACCGGTAGTAACCAATGTTGGTAAGGTAACTGACAACTTTTTGTTCGTCAGTGATTGACAGACCCCGACTTTTCAACAAGGGAATTAAATCCTGCGGAAGGGTACAAGTTTTGGAATAATTGGTTTTCATGACTATATCAAATAAAACGACCCGCCTATTTAAGCATTGTAAAGAGGCTCGGCGGGTACTAGTGCTGCAAAGTTACAACAATTTTTTGAAACCACCAAATTTTTTTGGATTTTTTTTCCAAATCTCAAAAACTACTTATGCACAATAAGCAAGTGATTAAATCCGTAGGGTGCACGACAAACTTCGCCGAACACGAGGCTGTCGGTCGTTTCGACTACGCTCAACGACCGGCAACTCCACACTCCTGAAAATCCTGGTTCAGACAATTTGCCAAAGCGGCTCATTCTCCCAGCCGGCAGGGAAGCCCATTGCACAGACGTCCACATTGGGATATTTATGCAGTAGATTGCCGATTTTCTGTCGGAAAGTATGTTTCGGATTCACCGTGTTGAGGAAATAAACTATCATGGACAGGATATAGTACATACGCCTATTGCTCAATCCTTCGGTAGAAATCCAGGTATATTGCATGTGTCTTGGAAACAACGGCTGAACTTGCAGAAATCTGTTCCAGAGGCGAGCATGATGTGCGCAAATGTTGCGAATATATGTCAAACCGTGCAGCCACGAAGCAAACAAATTATCCGTAAGACCAAATGTTTGTGCAATTTCTCGCTTGATAAGTCCTGATTTCAGGTTGTCGTACAACTTCGACAGTGTGCCGAACGAGGCGACTTCCAACGTAATAAACGAAGGCGGCAACGGATTTGAATATTTGGTGGTAAAGGCGCGAATAAAATCCTCATCGCTCCGCCGCATTTCGCTGTTAATTTTATCAAGCGTAGCACGGTACTTGACAGGGTCGGCAAACAGCGTTTCGTCGGCAAGCCAGAATGGTCCGTGCTCTATCGAAAGCGAATAAGTCATTTGTGTACGCACGGCAACTTCGATTTTTTCCAATTCGCCAATAATTAGATTGCGCAATTCGCGGTCAAACTTGTAAAGGTTAAAAGCCGCTTCAAAAGTGGCTCCGGACTTAAAAACAGGTGTCTCTCTGTTTGCCACTAAGGGATACCAGTATCCGCTGAAGCGATAATAACCGATGTTTTTGAGTAGGTACAACGCTTTGGCTTCGTCGGCAAACTTCATGCCTCTTGATTTAAGTTGCGCCATTTGTCCCTGAAGAAGCAGAAAAGGCTTGGT
>BNXT01000311.1 GCA_025999775.1 Bacteroidia bacterium
TATGTATAAACAGAGCATCAGGAGAGACAAAACTGTATGTTGTCGCTAAACCTCACGAAGATAAGATATATCTACGTTGGTCGCCCGATAATGCTTTAGGGTGGAAGTTTGCTAATCAATACGGCTATACGGTGGAACGGTTTGAAATCGTAAAAAACGGCGTTGTTACGCAGAACCCGCAACCTGTCATCCTAACTGCAAAGCCGGTATCTCCGGCGGATACAACGCGTTGGAAAACTGTCATGGATGTCCATCAAAGTTATGCTATTATTGCACAAGCCTTGTACGGAGGCAAGATTGAGATGCAGCTAAAATCGCCCTTGTTTGCAGCCTACGAACAAAGTCAAGAGCAAGACATGCGCTACCATTTAGTCATGTTGGCAAGCGACCAGCATTTTCAAGCCGCTTGTATGGCAGGCTTAGGCTATGTGGACAGTGGAGTAGATAAACATACGACGTATTTGTACAAGGTTTTTACACATATCCCAACGACTTTGATGCCCTGCGACACCGCCATGATTTTGGTATCTACCGACGACCAAAAATTCATGAGCGCTATTATGGATTTGCAAGCTGTGGCAGGTGATCACAGTGTGTCGCTACAATGGGATGTAACGCGGCATAAGGGTATCTACAACGCCTATCGCATCGAACGACAAACAGATAAAGAGCCATTCCAACCTGTGAATAAACAGCTATTTCAAAACTTAATGATTTCTTCAAATTTTGCCGTATTTATGGATTCTTTGCCTCAAAATGGAAAAGCCTATACCTATCGTGTCCGCGGCGTGGATGTATTTGGTACCGTAGGACCACCGTCGAATACGGTGCAAGTGGTAGGAACAGCAACTATGACAGCCTATCCGGAAGAGGTAACGATTACAGAACAAAATGGACAAGCGCTGTTACAATGGACTTTTGATAAACAAATGGAAACCTACGTGTCCGAATTTAAAATCTGTAAAAAGTCACGGTTGGATGCCCTATCGGATACGCTACCACGCACTATCAAGCCTCATATTCGACAAGTTCAGATACCTGTAACCTCCGACAACGCAGCCTATTATAGTGTGGTCGCGGTTTACAAAGATGGCACACAACAAGTTTCCTACGATAAGTTATACCAGCCCATCGACAGTACGCCTCCGGCAATACCGTCTGCATTGCACGGTTATATTGACACAACCGGTGTGGCTTACCTGCAATGGAAGCCTAATACAGAGATTGACTTGTTAGGCTATCGTGTCTATAGATCGAATGGTTCGGATGGCGAGTTTATACAGATGACTGTTGCGCCGACTGTGGATACGGCATGGCAAGATACCGTATCTATCAACACGTCGAGGAGTTTGTTTTACAGCATTTCTGCGGTAGATCAACGTGGTAATGAATCATCGCTGTCTCCACGTATAGAGGTTAAACGTCCCAAACAGGAACGTCCGACCGCGCCACAGTTTTACGACTATCATATAACGTCTGATAGCGCTTGGTTCTATTGGAATAATAGCTCAAGTACCAACGTAACGCATACGGTACTATACTATCAAAAACCAGATGGGACGTGGGTGGAATATGCTCGCAAACCCGGTCATTATGGTAAAGATTCTATACTAATGGTCTTACCTAAACAACGGAACGATGTGAAGTTTTGCTTGAAAAGTGTATCCCAACAGAATGTGTATTCATTAGGTTCTGAAATTTTAACGATTGCCTCAAAAAAACAACCGGAACCTGTGAATTTACGAATTGCTGTAGATAGACCCAAGCGACAAATACGCTTGGAATGGGATATTATCACCGCTCAAGACCTTCAAGAGGTGTATGTATATCGCCGTAAAAACAAAACGGCATTGCAGTTACAGAAAATTGTCAACGCATCCACAGGCATCTATGTGGATAACCCTCATGAAATTAATACGCAATATG
>BNXT01000312.1 GCA_025999775.1 Bacteroidia bacterium
AAGTTACAAAAAAAAATGAAAAGAAAAAAGAAAATGGTTAACTTTTTTTTTCAGAGGTCGTCATTGCGCCCCGTTGGGGCTGTGGATTGGTGCGCGCGCCCGTTTCCACAGGGCGTTGCCCTGTGCTATTGATTTCGCTCTTTCAGAGCGTTTTTCATCCATTCTGTCCACACTCAATTCTCAATTCTCAATTCTCAATTCTCAATTCTCAATTCTCAATTCTCAATTCTCAATTCTCAATTCTCAATTCTCAATTCTCAATTCTCAATTCTCATTACACACTCCACACTCCTCACTAAATTTAAGTTTTGTGGTTTTGAAAAAAAATCGTAACTTTGTAAGAAGTTAAAATCAATATGAAATGAGTACAACACAACACTATGGGGATTATGCAATTGATATTGCCAGCGAAGGGCTTGCTTACCTTTTTGCAAAGAAAATAAGTCAAGCAAATACTTTACCGGATGGCGCAGAAAAAAAACAAATTCTTCGGGAAATAAGCATGTTGCAACATGAACAAAAAATTTTCTATGGTGGAGGGTCTAATGAAGATTTTGAAAGTCTGATGCATAAAGTGCAAACGGTTTACAACCCGATTATTAAAGATGCAATTACCAACAACAGAAGTATCGGATATTTACCGACAGAATAGCCAAATATTGCTATTTAATGGAGTTTCGCAAAAACACCCTGAGGCTATTATTTTAGGAGGTCAACCCGCTTGCGGAAAATCACAGATATTAGAGTCTTTGTTAAGGGAACAAGCGACTATCTTTTTTCCAATCAATGGTGATAACTATAGAATCTTCCATCCCGATTACGAAAATCTAATCAAAAATAAACCATTAGAATTTTCTACGGAAACTCAAAATTTCAGTGGAGTATTCACGGAAAATCTGATTCAAGATGCTTCTAACAAAAAGTTTAGTCTAATTGTTGAGGGAACAATGCGTACAGCAGAAGTGCCTCAAAAGACAGCCTCGTTACTACATCAAAAGGGATATCATGTAGGCATCGCCGTTATTGCTGCTCATCCCAAAATCACAGAACTTGGCATTTACCGACGCTATATACGACAACTTACCGAACAAGGCTATGGACGGTTATCTGACATCCGTTCACACAATATGGCATGCGCAGGGTTATTGACATCCGTGCAGACACTCTATCAAGACAAAACTGTTGATTTTATCAACATCTATTCCTATCTTGGAGAAACTATGCTTGCTTCTTATTCTTTGGTTAATAATGAATGGAATAACAACATCTCTCCGATAGAAGTCATTGAACATGAGCGTTCACGTCAAATCAATAGCATCGAAGTCTTATATCATCACATTCAACTTGGAGAAAATCTTTTACAACAAATGCAGGATAACTATTTTCTGTCCGACAAGGTACGAACCGTCATAAAAGATATTACTACTTACTACGATATTGCTCTTAAACAGAAAAAAGGGCGTAAATTGTAATCCTACGGAGAATTGAGACACTCCACACTCCACACTCAATTCTCAATTCTCAATTCTCAATCGTTGTAATATATCCTCCGCAAACATTGCCATTTTGGTAAATGCAAACCATTTTCGTCCAAGGTCTTTCAACGATGCTCCTATATGATAAATCGTGTTGTCAATGATTAAGAAACGGTCATGTGAACGATCAAACGAAGAAGATGCCCTCAACCGGTGGTAATGCTGTCTTTACAAAAAAATCAATTTGTTTTTCAGCCTTTAGTAATCGTTGTTCATGCTGAAACAGTTTCGTATCAACATGTTCAAATCGTTGATTGAGTGCATAGCCTTTGAGAAGATAATCTTTGAGTATGCGATTTGCCCATTGGCGAAATTGAACACCTCTATTAGATTTGACACGGTATCCAATTGACAAAACCATATCTAAATTGTAATATTCAATTTGATAT
>BNXT01000313.1 GCA_025999775.1 Bacteroidia bacterium
GGCATTTTTTCATCGGTACACCGAGCAAACCTTTTAACCTGTCTATTGGCTATAAACAAACAAGTCTTAAAACGACTATGTATTTTTTATGCGGACATGACATACCGGTTATGCCGGCGATACCGACAACTATAAGACAGATGCTCAGCCAGTCGGATATGGCAACAATACAACAAGGACGTAGTGTTACGGAACTTAGTGGTGGACACGGGTTTGCAACCGGCAGTCGGATGTCGCTCGGTACAGGAAAATCTTCGTTTCTTATGTTTTATGGCAATTTGCAAGCCGATTTAGGGTTTGATATTATGCTCCGTAATTACGGGTCACAAACGTGCAAAGGTAGTAATCGGACTATTGGACTGAATGGATGGTATAGCGCCGGACAAGCATACGCAGCGGTGAATGGCTCTATCGGCATTAACGTAAATATGTGGGGTAGAGACTTATCTTGTGAAATATTAGATATTGGCGCAGGTACTTTGTTACAAGCACAACTCCCTAATCCATTGTGGTTTAGCGGCAATGTTGGAGGTTATTACCGTATCCTCAATGGACTGATTAGCGGACACTGCAATTACAAGTTTGAACTTGGCGAAAAATGTGAAATCGAACAACTTAAGACATTAGAGGCTATGCAAGTGATTGCAGATATGAAACCCGATAACGCCATGCAAAATGTGAGCGTGTATTCCAAACCCCAAGTCTTATTCAATCTTCCCATCAGTACCATTACATTGGAAGACGGTATAACCTACAAACTTAATGTCGAGAGTTTTACGGTGAAAAGCGGTACCAAAAGCATCGGTGGTACTTTGGAATGGAATAGCGAAAAAACATTGGTTACCTTTACTCCGAATGAGATACTTCCTGCACGACAAGCTATTACTGCAACGATTAAACTTAATTTTCAGGAAAAAGTGAATGGTCAATGGGTGGCGCTATTGAAGGCTGATAAGACAACACAAACAGAGGAAAAAACAGTCGTGTTTAACACCGGCAATTTACCGGAGACTATTGAACTATCCCAAATCAAATATTGTTACCCTGTAGTACAACAAACACGCCATTATGTGAACGAATCATCAAGTAGCTACATTCGGTTTAAACAGGGACATGATGCGGTATTCTCAAGTACAAACTATACCTATACCGTACAATTAACAGCTAATAACCAGTTCGTAAAAGCTACCGTAACTTACAATCGCACGCTTAACCAATTGGAATGGACAATGCCGGCATTAACGATGTCCACCGCTTATACGCTCAACATTGTACGTACTAACAAAAGTAGTCAGGGTACTATTAAGAAATCTTTGCAACCAACGTATCAAGATAATTCCGGAAATACGGTAATAACACAAAAGAGTAATATTACTACCACCGCAGAACGAGAAATTGAAACGGTGATGATGAGCTATACGTTTAAAACAAGCGCCAGACCAACCATGTCGGACGACCTCTTTGCGATGCGGTTTCAAAATGCTCGAATCCAACAATTATTGGCTACAAACAGTAGGGGCGAGTACTATTCTCTACCTGTTGTGAACTACATTTTCATGAGCTATGCATCCGGAAAAACAGTGTTTGATAATGCGGAACTATTTGGCTCAACTTATACCGACTTCAAGCCGTTAATAGAACCTTTCGCCTTGGTAAACACAAGTCTTTACCATCCTACGCCGAACAGATTGATTTACAGCCCTTACAATTTTAACGGTATGGTACAATTATCCAGAGCCGCAGGACAGTCTATCGTACCTACATGGGCAATTACGCCTATGCAGGATAACTATGTTAACATGATGTTTCCATGGACGTACGATTTGCCGTTGCACTATTACAACGACCTCAACGCCGTGAAAACACAATTGGCTTATCAGCTGAGTAGAGGAAAAAATATTGGAAGCTACAGTTCAATCC
>BNXT01000314.1 GCA_025999775.1 Bacteroidia bacterium
AATGAACAATGAACAATGAACAATGAACAATGAACAATGAACAATGAACAATGAACAATGAACAATGAACAATGAACAATGAACAATGAACAATGAACAATGAACAATGAACAATGAACAATGAACAATGAACAATGAACAATGAACAATGAACAATGAACAATGAACAATGAACAATTTGGGGGAATTCCTAATTTTCTACATTTCTTAATTTCTAAATTAAAAAATATTTCGTATCTTTGCAAAAATTTCAAAATAGATGCTTTTAGGCTGGTGTAATAACGAAAACTATGTTAGTCTTGTTGATAACTTTTCAACAAAAATCTTTGCCATGTCCGAAATTTTGTTAAACACACACACACACACACACACACACACACACACACACACACACACACACACACACACACACATCGCGAAACGCGTAAGATAAGAAATCTTTTTGAAATAAATAAGGCTTGCCAACTTCTTTTTTTAGGGGTTGGCGATTTTTTTTGTGGTTTAGATATAGTGAAAAAAACTAATATCCGTTAAAGGGCGGATGTAAAACAAAAATAAAATATGAATCAACGTAATGAAGGATATTTAGAAAGAGCGAAACAATTATTTTGCAGAAAAGAGTATAAAGAATCCATAAAGTGGCTAAGTGTACTACTGAAAGAAGAGGTGGCAGGCAGTGCTTTAATGTTACGTAAAAATGAACTAACAGAGCCGAAACTGTTTCAAAAACGGAGCAAAACCTACGAAGCTAAAAGAGTAGGGAAATAAAATGTCTGCAAAAGGAGCGGACGTTAAACAACAGAAAAATGACTTTTACTGTAAAATTCAAAAGTTACGAAGATTGTCAAAAAGCAAAAAACAGACTTTATGACGAATGTGGTGGTTCAGGCGTGTATGGTGGAGAAAATTCTTATGGGGATTACTATTATCTCACTATTTATGACACTTGCACAGATTTTAGCAAAGCAAGGGACATTTGTGATATGTATGGCGGTGTCATTGATTAATTCCGCTAAGTATGACTGCGTTGGAAGAATTAAAGTTAAAAAGGGGAGCCGCCCTCATTGTAGTTTTTACATTGGGGCTGGCGGCTGTCCCGATTATGCTTAACTGGAAATCAAACCTTTTTGCAGGCACTTCGCTTGATAATGGTGGGGTGGGATTTGTTCTCAAAATAGTTTCTTTTCTGTTTTTGACGGCTATTTTTGCAATACCAGCATTTGTAATTTACTTGATTAAGCTGATATACTGCCAAATACAAATATCGAAATTAACACCATAGAATTATGCCAGCATTTACAGCAAGCAGGCTTTCGTCCGACAATACTCTGTTTCCTGACAGGATAGAGATTGATGCAACAAACGTTACCTTTTACAAAGGTTATGTTTTTGGCTATCAATCTACTGTTATTGCACGCAATAATGTAGCGAGCGTATCTATCGGTAGTGGTATTTTATTTGCCGATGTAGTGATTGAAAGCAATGGAGGAAAAAGAATTGTGGCAAGCGGATTTAGGAAGGTGGACGCGAGAGAAATAATAAGGTTATTAACGTGAGATAAAAAGTTCAATGGCATATTATATTCTATTTAATAATCTTATTCTCAATCACGAAAATATTAGTGATAATACTAAATTAAGGGATGTCAGTACTTTGGTTGACAAATTCCTCGATCCCAATTTTTCTGTTTTTTGTGATGAAGATTATAAAAGTTTGATAGCCGTTATCTACAAATTTCTATCTGATAAGGCAGATGTAACATTGGTAGTCGGAACATTTTTCTATAAACTCCCATGCTTTGTAGAACTTTTGTCTGAGAAATTGAAACATGTAAAAATTGTTCATTGTTCATTGTTCATTGTTCATTGTTCATTGTTCATTGTTCATTGTTCATTGTTCATTGTTCATTGTTC
>BNXT01000315.1 GCA_025999775.1 Bacteroidia bacterium
GTTACTGTTATCATCATTTTTATCTCAAAATCAAACTTTCTACTGAGAGATAATTATTTTTCTTCTCAAAACCTCAAACTGGCCGCCTAAATAGTTGATTAAAAACTACCCTTTTGAGACAGCCTCACAATGTGTGGATGATATGCTTTTTCTATTGATATGCAAGTCCTAACGGACTATTTTGCCCGTAGGGCATTCATATCAATAGAAAACAGATGATAGCCTCTCAAAAATTTCCCATAGGGAATTCACATTGTCGTTTCGGCTACGCTCAACGACCGCAACTCCACTCTCCACACTCTATTTTACATTCTAAACTATGGAACCAAAACCAAGCGGAACCCTAAGAAGTTGTAGCGAGCCGTAGGCGTGCTGCCGTTGCGATCGGAAACCGTGCAATCCGACGCATCAGTGCCCCAGCTGCCGCCACGAATCACGCGGTATTGTTGGCGATCATCGGACCAATCTTCACACCACTCCCATACATTTCCAGTCATATCATAAATGCCTAAAACATTCGCAGACTTCGTTCCTACATTGTGCGTCTGGTCTCCAGAATTACCTCCGTACCAAGCAACATCGTCGATATTATCGCTACCTGAATACTCATACGTACTATTTCTATTTCCCTCGCCTGCCGCATAAGCCCATTCCTTTTCTGTCGGAAGTCGATAGGTTCTTCCCGTCATCGAATTTAACTTGCTGATAAACGTTTTTGTATCGTTCCAACTAACCATCTCTACAGGTCGGTTCGCTCCTTTAAATTCTGAGGGATTGCTGCCCATCACAGCTTCCCATTGCTGCTGTGTTACCTCGTATTTACCAATGTAGAAGCCGGGCATTGAAAGTATGCCGCTACCACCGTTTCCCTCTACATACACCATCTCAATACCATCCGGATTATAAATTGAACCATTAGTTTTTCTACCTCCACAGCTTGTTGTTAGGATTGTTAACGCTACCACTGTAGCAAGGATTAGGAGTTTTTTCATATCTATTTTATTCTCAATTTCTAAATTTTTACATTTCTTGCACCTCCCTATCGGCTGCGCCACCACCCATCAAGGAAAGCTAAACTATGGAACCAAAACCAACCGGAAGCCAAGACCGTCGGTGCGAATCGTAAGCGTGTAGAAGCGAGTGGAAACCGTGCAAAGCGACGCATCGAAGGTCCAGCTGCCGCCACGAAACACGCGGTATTGTTGGCGATCATCGGACCAATCTTCACACCACTCCCATACATTACCACTCATGTCATAGATACCTAACGCATTCGCAGACTTCGTTCCTACATTGTGCGTCTGGTCTCCAGAATTATCTTCGTACCAAGCGACATCGCCGATATTATCGCTACCGGAATACTTATACGTACTGTTTCTATTGCCCTCTCCAGCCGCATAAGCCCATTCCTTTTCTGTCGGAAGTCGATAGGTCGGAAGTAGATAATTTCTACCCGTCATCGAATTTAACTTGCGGATAAACGTTTGTGCATCGTTCCAACTAACCTGCTCTACAGGTCGGTTCGCTCCTTTAAATCTTGATGTATTGCTGCCCATCACAGCTTCCCATTGCTGCTGTGTTACCTCGTATTTTCCAATGTAAAAGCCGGGCATTGAAAATATGCCGCTACCGCTTCCCTCTACATAAACCATCTCAATACCATCAGGATTATAAATTGAACCATTAGTTTTTCTACCTCCACAGCTTGTTGTTAGGACTGCCAGCGCTACTATTGTTGCAAGGATTAGGATTTTTTTCATATTAGTGCCTTAAATGCGATTTCGCATGGGGGGGGTAAACATACCTGTATTAGCTCCATTTATAGGGCTAAATGCAAAGGTTTTCGTAAATTGATGTTTTGAGGTCATCAGAGGGAAAATGTATCTATTTTGCAAAGATACGAAA
>BNXT01000316.1 GCA_025999775.1 Bacteroidia bacterium
TTATTCAAAATCGGCTATACAACGTTATTGTATAGCGCTATAGCAATCGTCTTATTGGTATTTTTTTCAACGTGTAAAAAGCCGGAGGTGCCGGGCAGTATTTATGGTGTGGTTGCCGACAAAGCCACAGGCGAGCCAATCAATTCCGCCGGCGTGCTGCTCAAACCTTTGGGCAAAAAACTTACTACAGGTAGCGATGGAGTTTATGAAATCACTGACCTGAAGGCGGGTGATTACACCATTGACGTAACCAAAACAGGCTATGCCGACTTGCTTAATCACAAAATCATAGTGGAAGCAGGCAAAACCAATCCTGACCATCCCCAAATGGAAAAATTACCGCCCTCTTTGCGCGTGGTAAATGATAATAAACAGGATATTAATATTCTGAACTTTGGATTGGCAGTCACCTCCGATATTACGCGCTCATTCAGTATTTTTAACGATGGGCCCGAAAGCATAGAATGGGAGATAACGGAGACCAGCGAATGGATTACGGCTATAAGCAAAGTGAACGGTATCTTAAAAGCCGGCGCTACGCAACCGGTCATTATTACGATTGATAAAGACAAACTTAATGAGGGCAAGGACTCGACCTTTATTCATATAACTTCCAACAATGGAAGTAAGGATATAACCGTGAAGGCAGAAGGCGCACAAAAAGCAAAACTCAATACTGATTCGGTAACCAATATAACACCCAGCACTGCTACGTTTAATGGCTTAATTACCTATTCGGGAAATCCGGTTTACGATAAAAGAGGTTTTGTTTATTCTACTTCTTCAGAGCCAACAATAGAAAACGCAATTGACATACCGGCGACAATGAATAGTAATACTGCTTACTCTGCCAATGTATCAGGATTGACTCTTGATAAAACGTATTATGTACGAGCTTATGCCATTAATTCGAGAGGTACAGCATACAGCACCAACCAAGAAAGTTTTGTAGCAACAGCAATAATGCCCACACTTACGACGCAAGCGGTAACAAACGTCAACATTGGCGCCGGTACAGCTACGTTCAATGGCACGATTTTAACTATTGGCGACCCCGCCTATACAGAGAGAGGCTTTGTGTATGGAACCGTGCACAATCCAACTATTGATGATAATACAAAAAAGATTGTTTCTGGAACAAGTACAGGTGTTTTTAGTAGTAATGTGACGAATTTACAGGAGGGGACTATTTACTATATCAGAGCGTATGCAACTAACAGCAAAGGTACTGTTTATGGGACACAAGTGAATGTTAAATTTAATGCGGTTATGCCAAATGTTGCTACGAATAGTATAAGTGATATTGAAGGAACATCTGCCACGTTTAATGGAGAAATTGTTAGTGTCGGGGACCCTGCTTATACCGAACGAGGCTTTGTATATGCCACCTTTACCAACCCTACCATCAACGATGCTACAAAAAAAATTGTTTCTGGAAGTAGCACGGGAAAGTACAATTGTAGCATCACTAACCTAATCACCGGCACAACGTATTATGTTCGTGCTTACGCTACCAACGGCAGTTCTATATCTTATGGAGAATCTGTTAGTTTTGTTCCAAAATTTGCTATGCCTGTTTTGACAACCGAAGCGGCAACTAACATAAAAACCACCTCTGCTACCCTTAATGGTACAATTACAGATATAGGCAATCCTGCCTATACCGAACGAGGTTTTGTGTACGCAACCACTGCCAATCCCACCATAAGCAACGCTATCAAACAAATAGCATCAGGCAATGGGACAGGGAGTTATAGCAAAGATATTACCGGATTGGGGGCGGGTAAGAAATTCCAGCTTCTGCTCAATAGTAGCAAATCCGGCAGGCGAATACTCCATTGCCGAAATCAAAACATCAACCCATTCTTCCGTAGTAAACTGTTGGCGACATTCTTTGAAGTATTC
>BNXT01000317.1 GCA_025999775.1 Bacteroidia bacterium
GATAAGTCCCAAAAGAATAGCCGTAACATTCGTGAAAATAATAGAAATACCAATGTAAACAAAGAAAAACGTCTTGAGTAAAAACGTAATCTCTTTTAAAAACACAATTTCTGCATGCGTGAGAGTATGCGTTTTTTCGCCAATTATTTTTCTAACAATAAACCCTTTAAAGCGATCAATGTTCACAATAGACACACCAAATGCAAGCGCTGCAATAGCGCCGCTGTAGCCTAAAAATTCGGTAATACCATAAACAATGAAAACGAAGGATGGCGTTGTGAAGATAGAATTTTGAATGGTGCTATTGCCGGATAAGATACGCGACCATAGCATGGCGCACAGCACACCAATACACACTGCCAACACAAAGGTAGATAAGATAGAACCTGTTATCATGCCAATATGTACGCCGGCGCCGCTAACAGCCGCTTGCATACACGCCAAGGCTATCACAATACAATAAACGTCGGTTAATGCAGATTCTAATACCAATACCGTTTTTACTTTTTCATTTAAAGCTAATTGGCTCACTAAGGGAATAACAACAGCCGAAGAGGTGCCTCCTAAAATGGCGCCAAACAGAATACCGCTAAGCCATGAAAATCCAAAAAAGATAACCGACACTAAGGCGACGATTATGATGGATGCCACAAAACATGCTGAAGTCAACATCATGGTTGCTTTCCACGAATTTTGTAAAGCGCTAAGACTTAGGCTGGTGCCACTTTCAAATAAAATGAGCGCCAAGGTGATGGCTGAAAAAACACTTCCAAAAGCGCCTATATCATCGGTTTTGACGAAACCGCAAATCGGACCAACCAACAACCCGATAAAAATTAAAAGGAGTACATCGGGAATCTGTCTTTTTGCATAGATAGAGGCAAACAAATGTGCCAAAAACACCATTGAACCGATGAAAAGCATTGCTAAAGCGATATTTGAGTTCATGAGTTAGGAGGGTATATAGGTTTCTAAAAATCGTGCTGAATGGTCAGGGTAAATCTCTACAAGGTTTAAAGCGGCGGGGAGTAGGATTACTTCACCGGCGTTCACGGGGACGTTTACGCCTCCGGCTTTGATAGTACCTCCCCCTTTTACGCAAAGCAAGGTAACAAAAGAATCCAAATCTGCGTAGTTCTTCTCTATGGGTTGCGTTAGGAGTATCTCATCGGTAAAAAAATACGGACTATGTACTAAGGCAGTCGTTGTATTGAGTTTGGCTTGTGAATGGATAGGATGGATGTCCTCCGTTTGCTGAAAATGTATAGATTGCAACGCCTCTTCAAGGTGTAAAGGTCGTTCTTTCTTAGGATCCGGACGATCCCAATCCCACAGACGGAATGTTGTATCGGAGCTTTGCTGTATCTCCGCAAGAAGGATGCCTTTTCCGATAGCGTGAATTAAGCCAGACGGTATGTAAAAAGCGTCGCCCGACTTGCTTTTAACCCTGTTCAACACTGTCAAAAGCGTTTTGTCATCCAACATACGCGCTAACTTCGTTGCATCCATGGCTTGATTAAACCCAACAATGATATGACCGTTGTCGGGGTGGTTATCACTATCCAGAATGTACCACATCTCCGACTTTGGAGCGCCTTCACCTAAGGTATCTACGGCTTGTTGATCAGGATGTACTTGTACTGATAGATTGTCTTGTGCATCAATGATTTTGTACAGCAACGGAAAATTAGCGCCAAATTGTTCAAACAACGATTCCCCAAGGATGTCCTCCATATACACCTCTATCAATTCGTTGATAGTATTTTCGGCGAGACGACCATTTGTAACGATGGATTCTTCGCCTTCAATACCGGATAATAGCCACATTTCACCGATATTGTCTAAATCGGTATTGACGGGAAATGTTGTTTTTATCAAATTGCCACCCCAGCGTTTGGGCTTG
>BNXT01000318.1 GCA_025999775.1 Bacteroidia bacterium
TCGACCGCGACAAAGCCTTTGTGCTGGCAAACGATGTAAAGATTTACGGCGGCTTTGTGGGCATCGCCACGGACACATCAATTGCCGACCGCGATTTGACGAACCCTGCGAATGTAACCATCCTCAGTGGCGACCTTGCCGGCGATGACATCGCAGGCGACCTCACCGCCACCCACAAAGCGGATAACGCCTACCACGTAGTAATTTCCGCAGACAATGTCGGCTACGCCTTGCTCGACGGCTTCACCATCACCGGCGGCAATGCCAACAACAGCGGCGGTTCTATTACCGTAAACTCACAAACGATTGAACAAAACAACGGCGGCGGGATGTATAACGAGAATTCTTCGCCCACGATCACCAATGTAATCATCAGCGAAAACAGAGCAGACCTCACCGGCGGCGGGATGTTTAACAATAATTCCTCGCCCACGCTCACCAATGTAACTATCAGCGGAAACAGTGCAGCCACCGGCTCCGGCGGCGGGATGGGTAACGAAAATTCCTCGCCCGCACTCACGCTCACCAATGTAACCATCAGCGGAAACTACGCATTCCTCGGCGGCGGGATGTCTAACTCTTCTTCCTCGCCCGCACTCACCAATGTTACCATCAGCGGAAACGACGCATACACCGGCGGCGGGATGTATAACTATGGTTCTTCGCCCGCACTCACCAACTCTATCATTTGGGGAAATACGGCAACCAGCGGTATTAGCGTTCACGACGACGGCAGCAGCAGCAGCACCACCTACGAGTACTCCGTAGTAGAGGGTATAGATCCGGCGGGAACAAATCTGGACGGCGCTGACCCTACCAAAAACCCGAAGTTTGTCAATTGGATTAACCCCGCACTGGGCGGCTGGACAGCCACCACCGCCGGCGACTACCGCCTGAAACTTAACAGCCCTGCTATCAATAAAGGATCTAACGCTGCCTATACTACGTCCATGTCCACCGACCTTGCCGGCAAACCGCGCATCAGCAATGGCACTATTGATATGGGAGCGTATGAAACTGCCATACCTGTAACGCCCACCGGCGGCATAGTCTATGTTACCGTAACCGGCGCCGGCGACTCTACCGGCTCGTCATGGGCGAATGCTTACCCGGGACTTGCCGACCCGCTCCTTGCTTCGGAGATCTACACCGACATCCATGAAATTTGGGTAGCCAAAGGAACCTACTACCCGCAGCACAAGGCAGCAGAAATAGATGATTGGAGCAATTCCACTACCGACCGCGACAAAGCCTTTGTGCTGGTAAACGATGTGAAGATTTACGGCGGCTTTGCAGGCGGCGAAGCCTCGATTGAAGCAAGGGGTTTAAACCCCTTGTCAAACCTTACCGTGCTCTCCGGCGACCTTGGCACAATAGGCAACAATACGGATAACGCCTACCACGTAGTAATTTCCGCAGGCGCAGTCGGCGAAGCCCTGCTCGATGGCTTCACCATCACCGGCGGCAATGCCGACGTCAGCAGCGACTTTATTACCGTAAACTTACAAAATATTCTCCGAGGCGGCGGCGGCGGGATGTATAACTCTGAATCCTCACCCGCACTCACCAATGTTACCATCAGCGGAAACAGCGCAGTCAACGGCGGCAACGGCGGCGGCGGGATGTTTAACGATTATTCCTCACCCGTGCTGACTAACGTTACAATCAACAGAAACAGCGCAACCTACGGCGGCGGGATATATAACACTAGTTACGCGCCCGTGCTGACCAATGTTACCATCAGCGGAAACAGCGCAAGCCAAGACGGCGGCGGTATGTTTAACAGTGGTTCCTCGCCCGTGCTGACCAATGTTACCATCAGCGGAAACAGCGCAGTCTACGACGGCGGCGGGATATATAACACTAGTTCCTCGCTCGTGCTGACCAATGTTACCAT
>BNXT01000319.1 GCA_025999775.1 Bacteroidia bacterium
TACTACAAAGAGACTATATTGAAAAAGCAATAGCGGAGTTGAAAAATATATGGCAAGACCGCACTGAACAACAGAACGTTTTTAGAGAAACCGTTCAAACTGTTTTCGGCTAAATGTCCAATCATTGCACCGGTTGTAATAATTGATTTTGGATTCAAGAATTTTCCGTTGCCGTCGATATACGGATAGCGTTTGTCTTCTGGATACCAGCGTCCTACATGGTAATTGTTCATGGTTTTCAGGTGATAGGGCTTAATGGCATAATATTTCAAAAACAAGTCGGTCAGAGGTTTAAGCGAAGTAGGGCGACCCGAAAGAAGCACAATATCGCAAGCATAATACGACAACAGCGAAGAAATTTTACCGATTAGCGAATCAAAGGTTTCTTCTACAATGCCAGCAACAATTTGCTTGTTGTAAATCCATTGTATGCTTGTAAAGTCAAAACTAAAACTGTTTTGGAAATGCTGCAATACGGATTGTGTTGGAGGATTAGTTCCGAAAATATCGCCGTATGAAAGGATTTTATCATCAGCATTTTGTTTCAACAATTCAAGATAATAAGAAACAACATGCACTGAAATCTGCAAATTGAAATCACTGCGCAATTGACGATTACGGAATGAAACGCCGTTGTCTGTTCCCAAAAATGGTTGCAATATTTCCACAGGATTTTTACCAAGTTCTCGTAATCTTTTTTCGAGTGGTGAATTTTGTCCTTCAATAACAAGTTGCTAAATAAGTCGCTTCATCAAGTCGTCTCCGGCAAAATAGAAACTTTCCCAAAACAGAGGCACAGGCGTTAAAGTACATTGCGAGTTGCTGTCTTCGTATTTGTATGCCGCAATCATCACATCGGTAGTTCCTGCACCAATATCCACAGAGCCAACCGTAAGCGATTTTGCGGTGTAATCTTCTAATACCTTGTCTGTGCGGACTTTTCCGTAGGAATCAAAATAATCCTTTACGTTTTTCTTATAGCATTCTTTTATTTCGGCATACAGAAAAACGAATTGAGCAGAAGTCGCCTCATCGTAAATCCATTCAGTACGCTCTTCGCGAGCCGACAGTTTTTTAGCAGACGGAATAACTTGTATCCGTTTGCGGATTTCGTTCTCGTCTATTGATTCGGAATAGGTATTCTCAAAGAAACGGTCGAGCATAATGGCTGCGTCCTCGGCACATTTACGCAAAGCAATCTGCTCTTTGTGCGACATTGCCGTAGGACAAGTAACTATAATCCGCCCGATTTTTCGCGGAGCCGATTCATTCCCCCAATGATTGCGTTGCTCGTAACTGTTGATTTGCATTTTTGCCTGCGCTAAAATCTCAAGAAACGCAAAAGTCATCAACGCTCTGCGAGAATAACGGTTTTCGATAGCTCCGCCACCCTCGGTATTGAGCGAACCGTCCATATTTAGTTGTTCCGAAATGCCTTCAATATAAATTGCTTGGGCAGTTTCGCCTTCCAACTGCACAAATTCCCATTCTTTCTTTTGTGGTTTTTCGTCCCACAAGAATCGTTTCGGACTTGAAAATGTGCTTGTCTTTTCTGCACCCGTATTTTGATTGGTTGCTTTGTGTATCAATCTGTTGGATTCTTTTCCCAAACGAATCATGCTTGGATAAACAAACTGACTACTGTTTTCCAAACCGAATTTTCCGCCAAAATCGGCTTCACGAAATGCCAAACGCATATCAAAAGAATCGCTATATTTGTTGAGTACTCCGTTAATGACAGGCGTTGTAAAATCCTGCAATTCGAGCGGACTTGATTTCGTGAAATCGCTATTATCAAACAAAACGGCACAAGTGCGGGAGTTGCCAATATCTACCACTAAATCAACATTGCCATAAGCCGCATTTTGATTGGAAAACAAAGTAATAGTCGGCAATT
>BNXT01000320.1 GCA_025999775.1 Bacteroidia bacterium
GCTTGTGCTACAGCGGCAAAAGTAATATCGCAATCCTTCACCGATTCGTCATTGCTAAAATTTTGAGCGAAATCGAACGTAACCCATCCTGCCGAAGCTGCCACCCCTACGTGGTTCCATGTCGGTTTCATACAATTCATACGATGACCTTTGCCGGCAACGCCGCGGTCTCTGATCATTTCGTTAACGATTTTTGCAGCTTCCGTAGCGCCGCCCGATGCCTGATTCGCTATTGATAAAGGACCGGTGTTCTCTCCAATCGTATTGGAAGTACCATAGCGTCCGGTTACTCTGCCAGGCCAGTTGTGATGCCCCATTTTGTTTGCGAGCTGAGACAGGTGATTGTTGTCAAATGCCGCCAACCACAAGCCCTTGACGCTATATACCGGTTGCAAAGGGTATTTTTTGGCGTATCCTCTGCGTGCCTTGTCTTCCAGAAACTCTTGTTCGGGGGTTAGACCGTCAAGCATAGTCAACCCGACTTCCTTACAATAAGTTACAGGGGCATAGCGCAATTTGTTGAGTTCAAAGATAATTTGCTTCTCAAGGTCAGACAAGTAAATTTCATTTTTGGCAGTGTTCAAACTTTCAGGCCACTCGCCCTTCAACACGCCATTCGTACTCGTTCCGTCCTTCGTCTTGGCGCTTGCGACAAGCGCTATGGCGCTCAATACTCCGAATACCACGCTCATAACGTATGTTTTCCACGCGTTACCATGTATAGTTACCATGTGTGTGTTCATAATTTGAGTGGAGTTAGGATTTAATCCTTAATCAGTTTGTTTTGGTCAATCAGTTTGATCAATGTTTCTACTGAGGTACGTGAACGTCCGCCGTCGATAGGCGTATTGAAGCAGTAATCCACAAGTTGGTCAATTGTTGAGGTAGCAACGTGCAGGCGGGTATCCGAGGAAGCATAGTAGATATATACTGTTCCGTCTGGGTCTGCAATCCAGCCGTTGGTGAATAGAACATTCGAGACATCGCCGATACGTTCCTCGCCTATAGGCGCCATAAAGTGTCCTGCCGGTTCTGCTATCAGTTTAGTGGGGTCTTGTAAGTCAGTCATATACATGTACAGAACATAGCGAAGACCTGCCGCACAGCCGCGTACGCCGTGTGCAAGATGCAACCATCCTTTGGGCGTCTTGATGGGACTTGGTCCCTCGCCATTTTTGACTTCCTTGATGGTGTGGTATTGGCGCACATTGATAATTTTTTCGTTCTTGACTTCCGCTTTGGTCATATCATCAATTAAAGCCCAACCGATACCGCCGCCGCTACCAGCATCAATAAAGCCATCTTGGGGGCGAGTATAGAGTGCGTATTTGCCATTAACAAACTCAGGGTGGAGCGTTACATTGCGTTGCTGACTTTTAGAGATAAGGTCAGGCAGACGTTCCCATTTTTTGAGGTCTTTAGTACGGACAATGCCGCATGAAGCCGTCGCTGACGACAAGTCGCCGGATGCAGCATTAGGGTCTTTGCGTTCAGCACAAAATAGCCCATAAATCCAGCCGTCTTCGTGCTCCACAAGACGCATATCATACACATTGGTTTCAGGATCAGCTACGTCGTCAAGTAAGATAGGATAATCCCAAAAGCGAAAATTATCAACACCGTTAGGGCTTTCTGCAATAGCAAAAAACGATTTACGGTCATCGCCTTCAACCCGTACAACGACAATATAGTGGTCGTTCCATTTGATAGCGCCCGAATTAAACGTACCGTTAATACCAATGCGCTCCATCAGAAAAGGATTAGTCTTTTCATTCAGGTCGTAGCGCCAAAATAAGGGTGTATGCGCTGCGGTGAGCGCCGGATATTTGTAACGATTGTAGATGCCGTTACCCTGTTCTAATTTCTCATTTCTGCGAGTTATCAGGGTTTCATG
>BNXT01000321.1 GCA_025999775.1 Bacteroidia bacterium
CAGCGGAATTACCTATCGTTGCGATGCTAACGCCTGCTTTAATTCCCAATTTAGTATGTTCATCGGGCACGTATTTGATACCGGAGGTGCTGATACCAATCGATAACTGTTGCGATGCCGATTTTGCTTCTGTTTTAGTTGTTTTAGGTTCTTGTTTCATGCGTTGATATGCGCCGCCGGAGAAGCCGTTTATTTGTAAGTTAGCGAAGATAGGGATTCCAGCTGTTCCGAAATTGGCTAATCCGTCCACAAACCAATAGCGGAATGTTGTAGTGGTACCAAAGGTGGCAGCTAACTTCATGTCGAACGAAGGTTGCTTAAGTTGAAAGTCCACAGCGCCGCTAAATCCGCTACCATACAACGGGTCGGCTTCAAAAGACGTTAAACTCCCCTTGAATTTAAACGCTGTCTGATCAATATCAACGGCTATCTTCTTGAGATTAAACGATTGATAAACCCAACGATGTTTATCTTCCGTATTTTCAAACCTAGCCAGAATATCAAATCCACATTGCCCTCGATAAGCGCCATCGGACGAAGCGGTAAGCTCTATACTCATGTCAGCCGCTAAACGCATGGTATCATTAGCGCTGGAAAATCCAAACCTATCTATCTGTGCCGGA
This sequence comes from Bacteroidia bacterium, assembly GCA_025999775.1. Lineage (GTDB taxonomy): Bacteria > Bacteroidota > Bacteroidia > Bacteroidales > P3 > BNXT01. The sequence continues at coordinate 624 of BNXT01000321.1, forward strand.
AACTTTTTCATCTTGATAGGCTGGTCATAAATCAGGTTATCCACCGCCAGATAGGGCGCTTTAGTTTGCAAACGCAATCCTTGAAAAGTCACATTTTCCATGTGTATGTTGCGTGCTATCGGACTTTGTGATGGTATTTGTAAACGTCCGTGCAAACACGCTTGAGCAACAAATTCACTGTTTTCATACGCCGTCCTTATGTAAGATTCAGGATATATGTGCAGTTGTGTAACATCCCAAAAATTCAGTTTAGTGGAATCTTTGAGTTCAATACTCATTGTATAGCTTTCGTTTTTGTTGATTAAGCCTGTATATTGTAACTGCGTAACCGTATCTATAGGCAGGCAAATAATCCCCGCAAAATAGCCTCTTTCTAACCTATTTGCCCAAAATTTGAGTAACAATGTATCCATGCTAAAATCCCATCCGCTCAAAGAGCCTTCCGCCGCTTGGATGAGGTGATTAGCGTGAATATTAGCCGTGAAGCCCATTTCATCAATAACAAGATGATCCACATTCACCGTAACATTATCAGTTCTATTACGTCGATGAAACGCTTTGGGCAAGGTTAGCGTTACCTGTTGCAAACAAAATCCTTTCCATAGGTCGGGATAGCCGCTATAAAATGTTTGAAGGTAGTTTTCGGGGAAAACGGCGGTCGGCGAGTTTCGGGTATCACTGAAATCAAATACGACGTTTTCACAACGATAAACCCAGTCTTTAAAGCCTTTGATAGCAAATTCGGGCATTGACACGTTCACTATCAAATCTTGCCAGGAATAGAGTTCCATATCGAAATGCAACGCTATGTTATCGCAAGCCGAGTCGCAATGCGGACGAACAATAAGTTCTTGGTCAAAGATAATGTCTGCGTTAACAACGAGATGCCGTAGTCCGTTACAATCCATAATAGCGTGCGTTTTGCTGGCATTGACAAGGTGAGCGCTATCGGTACCTCTAAAAATCAAGGTACAATGCTCTCCTATAGGTACCGAGAAATCACCAAGAAGCCCTAATCCTACAGAATCGGATACAAAGCCGCCTTGTTCCGACCATGCAATACCGCTGGCTCCAAAATACAGGTAACTGCTATCGCCTCTACCAAACGGCACATTGACACGCATGTAAAGGTCTAACTCCGCGCCTTGCGGCTTATAGGTGATCCGCGAGACCGCTACAATGCACTCTGTTTCACCAAATGTGCGTCGCATTGCCAACGGCATCTGAACTAATGTGTATTTATCTAATTGGTCAGCCCACACATTTTGTG
>BNXT01000322.1 GCA_025999775.1 Bacteroidia bacterium
ATCAATACCTGACTTTCATTAGCCGCATATTCCTCTACTTCGATTGGTGGACCGGCAGGGTCAGGTATTTCGTCGCCGGGGGCGACGGGTGGAGATGGAGGAGGAGAGCCGCCGCCACTAGTGGTATCAACGGGAGGAGAGCCGCCGCCACCAGTGGTATCAACGGGAGGAGAGCCGCCGCCACTAGTATCAGGAGCGGGGGTAGGATTAGGGTCTTTTAGTTTAACAAGTTTAACGCTTCCACTCTCATACCTAATATGCACTCTGTCCACATTGAAAGTATCAAAGTCAATCATTGTGTTCGGAATATTCGGGGTTACCTTGTAAGCCAACTCCGTTAAACTGCATGCTTTTCCGGCATCTTCATCTCTGACGTGAGTGCGAAAATTGTCAAATGGCATAACTGTATCCCAGGGTGTATCCATAAATTCCAGCGTATCATTATGATAAGGTGCGCGTGTGCTGCTAACCGGGTCATAAGGCGTCTCGCTTGCATAGCTTTCAAATTCGGTACAGTGCGGCGCTGTGGCTACAACGCGTATTCTAACAGCCGGCTTGAATCCGGCGGCTTGCGGCTTAATAACAAACATTGCACGATAGGTAAGGGAATCTATCGAAGTACCCCATGTACTATCAACCGTCGTTCCATTGACATAGAATCTTAGTCTATCATGTTCGTTCATCAAATCCGTTCGATTATACAAGCTATCAACATAAATACGCTCCACCACATCCGGATCATAGAACCAAACATACTGCACATGTTTGTTTGGTGCATCGCCTACTTGAAAGAAAATCATGCCGGACGAATAATCAGGTTCACCTTCAAATCTATCGCCCACGTAGGAATCAGAAGCGCTTCCTGCACCTTGCCTACCCCATTGGGGATGAAAACCATATAGTCCTGTATTTGGGTACCGTACACAAATGGGATCTGTATCTTTTGCCTCTCCCCACATTCCTCCTTCGTACTGTCTGGTATAAGTCGTGACTCCGGGTTTGGGTTCCCAATGCACACGGCGCAAAACGTTTTGATTATTAGCCGGCGTGGTATCCAAAGGAGGATCCATGATGATGTCCAATACTTTATCCTTAGCTTCGATTTTCGCCGCCGTCCAATCTGTACCACAGAATATTCGAGTGACTCTGACTTTTTCGTAATTTCTGGATATTACATTGTTGATCCTGACACTCGATTGAACGTCCAATGGTAGAGGTGCAATATATTCCACAGATGACGCGTCATTTCCTTTTTCAAAGTACTCAAACTTATATATCATCTTATCATAGTAGGGTATCAAATCATCAATAGTATCGCCCTTATGTGCATGTACTGCACGGGAAGGAGGAACACTTATCGTAAAGTTTTCATCGTATTCACACAGGGTATCGTTTGAAAAATAAATCGTATCTATAGGCGTTAATGCCGGAGCTGTTCCATAATCTTTCTTGGGTAGTACCGTGACATATCTTTCAGCTACGGAACTATCCGAAGGAGTACTGGGGTTGCGGTACACCATGCGTACATTTCCCGATACCGCTGTCGGACGTTCGACAGATAAACTAAATCTAACCGTATCATACGTAGAACCGCTTCTTACTACAGTTCTTGTCCATCCATCAGGCAAAGACCACGTACAATCCGGAGCTGTCACAGAAATAATCGATCCGGGTTTCTTAACAAGAAAAGTTACTACTAAACTGGTTGCTCCAGAAATATTCAAACATGGCACGGAATCTTCAGCTCTCAGGGTGTGTATGTCCAACTTGGTTTCAATTGCCCATACATTAACGCTACATCCCATCATCACTACGAATAACAAGGTGCGAAACAATCTAACACCGCCCGAAAACAGGCGTCGTTCTGTG
>BNXT01000323.1 GCA_025999775.1 Bacteroidia bacterium
AATATAGTATAACTATAATTGTGCAGGAAAAAATAAAAAACATACTAACAAAATATCCTGACGGATTGATGCTGCAATCTTCTTTTTTAGAACGAGAGGGCTATTCGTATGGACTCCAGCAACATTACAGGAAAAGCGGACTGTTGAAATTGATAGGCAAAGGCGCAATGCTCAAAAGCGATAGCAATTTTTTGATATTCGGCGCATTGGCTTCTTTGCAGCAACAGTCCAATCACAGCGTTCATATCGGCGGGCGAACGGCATTGGCTCTATTGGGGCAGGCGCATTATTTGCAAATCAATATGCAGAGCGTATCCCTTTTCAAAGAGCCGGCGGACGACTTGCCCAAATGGTTTTTATCCAATCAATGGGATTTGGGATTTGAAGTGTTCAATATCTCCTTGTTTGAAGATAAATCCGCAGGATACAAAGCGTATGAAAGTACCGGACTGACACTCAAAATATCAAATCCCGCACGAGCCTTGATGGAATGTTTATCACAGTGTCCCGATAAATTCCCACTAATAGAAGGATATGAGATAATGGAAAATTTGCTGACACTACGCCCTTCTGTTGTACAAACCTTATTAGAGCAATGTAAATCCATAAAAGTCAAACGATTGTTTTTATATTTTGCCGAAAAGATAGGGCATAGTTGGTTTGAAGATTTGGATACTTCCAAAATAGAACTTGGTACAGGTGCTCGCCGCATTGTTTCGAACGGAAAATATGTATCAAAATATGAACTGATGTTACCGGAAGAATTAGTATGATAAAAGAAAGTTACAAACAGCAAGTATCGCTATTGCTCGCCATTATGCCGATAATAGCCAAAGAGCCGCAGTTCGCCATACACGGCGGAACGGCAATCAACCTCTTTGAGATGGATATGCCTCGACTTTCGGTTGACGTGGATTTGACTTTTATTCCATTTACGGAAGACAGGGAAGATGATTTTTCCCATATCAGGCGAGGATTGTTGAATATTAAGGGCACTTCTAATAATTCAACGCTTTGATATTCAAGATATTATATGTACATTTGCATCAAAAAAAAGGATATGAGTACAAAATACAAAAAACAGGGCAAAACAGGACTTTTTGATAAAGAATTTGCAAAAGAAAAACTGTCGAAGTTGGGCAATCCATTGGAAAAATTGCACAAAGTAATTGATTTTGAGATGTTTAGACCTGAATTGGAGGAAAATATGCTCAATCACGCAAAAACGAACAATGCAGGACAAAAACCCTACGATGTGGTGCTGATGTTCAAAATTGTGCTGCTCAAACGCAACTACAATTTGAGCGATGAACAGGCGGAATATCAGATAATAGACCGCCAAAGTTTCAAAGAATTTCTTAGACTTTCGAGCGGCGACAAAGTGCCTGACGCCCGCTGGACAGAAAAAGGCGGTGCAAAATTTTACGGCTACAAAGACCACGTCAAAATTAGCAATGGCTACAAACTGATTGATACATACGAAGTTACGAGTGCCGCGGTACACGACAGTCAGCCGACCGAAAAATTATTGTGCGCGGAGGATGCCGGGCAGAAACTTTTTGCCGACAGTGCCTACATAGGCAAACTGATAGATAAAATGCTGAAAGAGAGAAACATAACACCTCAAATCATTGTAAAATCGAAGACTCGCAGCCGTGTGGAACACATTTTTGGTTTTGTAACTCAAAGTATGCACGATTTTTTCAGCCGCAGTATTGGATTTAATCGAATAAAAGGGGGTATCGGACTAATACATCTGTTTTACAATATGTTTCGTTATGAACAAATAGTCCGCCTGAAACTTCAAACTGTAACAGCAAAATAAAAAATAATTTAGGATGTAAA
>BNXT01000324.1 GCA_025999775.1 Bacteroidia bacterium
AATGAATAATGAACAATGAATAATGAACAATGAATAATGAACAATGAATAATGAATAATGAACGCTCTGAAAGAGCGATATCAATAGCACAGGGCAACCGCCCTGTGGAAAGACGGATAGTTCCTCATTCATCAGGCTGAAAGCCTGACATCCGATAGATTAAGCCCTGAAAGAGCGGAATCTTCTTATTGCCACAAATATCGTTCATCGTATTCTACGCTGTATTTTTTCAAAAATGCCAATAATTCCTCCTGAAATGTTCGTTTTCGATGGTGTCCTTCCTGATTGTCAATGTATTTGACAACCGTTTCTATTTCGGACGGATTAACCGAAAATATGCCGTATCCGTCTTGCCAATAAAATTTTTCGTATGCTTTGCCTTTGGTTTTTATCCATTTGGACGAATCCTTTTTACCTCTTCCAACAATTTAATCTGCGTTATTTTTTTCGACAACAGACAACAAATGTGTACGTGGTCGCTGTGCCCGCCCACTCGAATAGGATTACATTCCAACGCCTTGCAAACACCGCCAATATATGCCCAAAATTCTTCTTTTATTTGATTATCGATAAACGGATAGCGATTTTTGGTGCTGAATGTGATATGAATATAAACTTTTGACAATGATTGCGCCATAATATTTCGATTTACAATTGAAAATAAGATTGATTACGCCCCGTTGGGGCTGTGGATTGGCGCACACACCATTCCACAGGGCGATTGCCCTATGTTATTGATTTCGCTCTTTCAGAGCGTTTTTCACTGTCTGTCACATTCCACACTCCACACTCCACACTAAATTTACTCTCCGAGGAAAGTTTTCAGGTGCTTGTTTCGTGAGGAGTTTTTCAATCGACGGATGGCTTTTTCCTTGATTTGGCGGACGCGTTCGCGGGTCAATTCGAGGTCTTCCGCAATTTCGTCCAGCGTGCTTGCGTGGGTGCTACCGATGCCATAAAAACGATTGATCACTTCGCGTTCTTTTTCGGTCAGAGTGGATAGGGAGCGTTCTATCTCGCGGGACAGTGATTCTCTGATGAGCAGTTGGTCGGTACCGGGCGCTTCGTCGGAGATATATACGTCAATAAAACTGGTCTCTTCGTCCTGTACTAAGGGCGCATCCATGGATATATACCGAGTGGTGATATTCATCACTTCGGCTAATTTGCCACGAGCGACGTCCATAGATTCTGCTAATTCGTCTAAGGTTGGCGCACGTTCTAACTTCTGCTCCAATTTGGAGGTCTCTTTCTTGATTTTGTTGAGCGAGCCTACTTGATTGAGCGGCAGGCGGACGATGCGTGATTGTTCGGCTAAAGCTTGTAAAATGGCTTGACGAATCCACCAAACAGCAAATGAGATAAACTTAAAGCCCAGCGTTTCGTTGAAGCGTTTGGCGGCTTTTATCAATCCTAAATTGCCCTCATTGATTAAATCGGGCAGACTAAGTCCTTGATTTTGATACTGTTTTGCAACAGACACTACAAACCGCAGGTTGGCGCGCACTAATTTGTCTAAAGCCTTGGGATCGCCATTGTGTATTTTCTGCGCTAATACAACCTCTTCTTCGGCTGAGATTAACTCTTCTTTACCAATATCTTGCAAAAACTTGTCTAACGATGCCGTTTCGCGATTGGTAATCGACTTAGAAATTTTTAGTTGCCTCATATCTTTTAAAAATCATTTTAAAATTCACAATGCCCATTGCTTATTTTGGAGGGTGCAAAGGTACAGTATTTTACTGAATTTTCAAAAAAAAGTTTCATTTTGTTGAGGCTTTTTGAAAATATATACCTTCGCTCGCATTTTTTACTCTTTTTAACATTTCTATTAAACGATTCA
>BNXT01000325.1 GCA_025999775.1 Bacteroidia bacterium
TGAATGTGTTTGTGTTTTTTCTTATCTTTTCCGGTATTATCTTGGATAAGATGGGTGTTCGGTTCACGGCTATTTTAGCAGGCGCAGTCATGCTTGTTGGCGGGTTGCTGAATTGGTACGCCGTGAGCGATTTTTTTGTCAACAGCGGCACGGAAAGCGTGATGAACAATTGGTTAAACTTGCCCTTAGCATGGTGGAATATCACGCCGTTCTTTGATGGTATGCCGGCTTCGGCTAAATTATCCGCTATAGGATTTATGATATTTGGTACTGGCTGTGAAATGGCTGGGATTACGGTATCACGTGGTATTGTAAAATGGTTCAAAGGTCGGGAAATGGCGTTGGCAATGGGTATAGAGATGGCTATCGCACGCGTAGGCGTTGCTGTGGTTATGTTAGGTTCGCCACTCCTTGCCGGTTTACACGATGCACAAAGCGTTTCACGTCCTGTTGCAGTTGCAGCGCTCCTGCTGGCTATCGGATTGATGTCCTTCATTTGCTATGCTTTTATGGATGTTAAATTGGAAAAACAACTTGGTGAAAACGACGAAGAAAAGGACGATCCGTTCAAAGTTAGCGATTTAGGAAAGATTTTGTCCAGTAAAGTCTTTTGGCTTGTAGCATTACTATGCGTACTCTATTATTCTGCTATTTTCCCTTTTCAGAAATACGCTATCAACATGCTTCAAAACACGCTTAATTACAGCGCCGAGCGTGCAGGTTTAGTATTTTTCGTATTTCCTTTAGGCGCTGCGGCTATCACGCCATTGCTTGGTAATTATCTTGACCGTAAGGGTAAAGGCGCTACCATGTTGATTTTAGGCGCTGCCCTGATGATTATTTGCCACCTAACCTTCGCCTTGATACTGCCGGCGACACACAGCGCTTTGATTGCTTACGCAGGTATTATCCTTTTAGGTATTTCGTTTTCGTTAGTACCCGCTACACTCTGGCCTTCCGTACCGAAACTCGTAGAAAATCGTTTCTTAGGTTCTGCGTATGCGGTTATCTTTTGGATACAAAACATTGGGCTTTACGCCTTCCCCATGATTATTGGTTCCGTTTTACAATCGTCTAATCCGGGTATTACCGATCCTTTGCAATACGATTATACCGTACCAATGTTGATATTTGCGTCCTTGGGTGTCTTGGCTTTGCTACTTGGATTCTGGCTCAAAGTTGAAGATAAGAAGAAAGGCTACGGATTGGAAGAACCAAACATGAAATCTTAATTTTTGTGAGGAATATCGTAGCGTTATTAGCCGCGGGTTCCGGCACACGAATGGCATTGGATGTCCCCAAACAATTGTACTCTATAGATGGGAAAAGCCTTCTTGAGCGTTGTTTTCACACATTTCAAGCGCATGATGCCATTGATAGTATCATTGTGGTTGCATCCGAAGCAACGATAGTGCCTATCCGCGAGCTTATTGCCACCCTGCCCCATTCCAAATTAGCAAGTATCATTGTCGGCGGCGCACAGCGTTTTGATTCAAGTTACAAAGCGGTTACCGAAGCCTACAACCGGTTTCTGCCCGATGATAATTTGTGGATTCACGATGTTGCACGTCCGTTTGTTAGTGGTACTCTTATCGCTAATGTAGCCGCTGCCTTGCAGTGTTATCAAGCCGTTAGCGTAGCCTTGCCTGCCACAGATACCATTTACGTGAGTTCCAACGGCTATTTGCAAACCAGTCCTGACCGTGCTACCGTGTTTTTGGCGCAAACGCCTCAATGTGCACGTTTATCGGTATTCAAAACCGCTTTCGATAAGGCACAATCAAAGCCGCTCGCCCCTACAGATGATGCCAACGTAATACTGGCAAACTGT
>BNXT01000326.1 GCA_025999775.1 Bacteroidia bacterium
ACAATCCAAAAATATCAAGAAAAAAATTGTCAGATATTCTGGAAATAAACACCTCTGCAATTCAAAAACACATTGAAAATCTCAAACGCGCAGGGTTAATTGAACGTAAAGGTGGGGATTTCGGTGGTTATTGGGAAATACATAGTTAAATCATTGTTATAGATAGTTATATGTTGTTATACGGTTGTGATACAATAGCGAAATGTTGTGATACAATGTTTCTTTTATCATGGTAATCAAAATAATCTTATTAAAATCGTGGTTCAGACAATGGTGTGATGAGGTGGTGAGACATTGTGAAATGAAGGAAGGGATAAAAAAGAATGAGTAACGAAAAAATCGCATTTTGCGTTTCGCATTTTGCGAAATAATTTATATCATTTGTGCAATGACAAAAGAGGAGTTATTAGACCGACTTACAGACATTGAATGGGACGATTTTGAGGCAAAAGCCGCCCAATCGGAACTTCCCAAAAATATTTGGGAAACGGTAAGTGCATTTGCCAATACTTCTGGTGGATGGATTGTGCTTGGAGTTGCACAAAACGGAAAGCAATATGAAATAGTTGGCGTGAATCATCCTGAAAAAATTGAACAGGATTTTGTGAATGTACTGCGAGGACATGAAAAATTCAATGTGATGATTCAACCGAAATGCCAAAAATATCAGTTCGATGATTCAACTGTTCTTGCTTTTTTCATTCCTTCGTCCGAACAGAAACCGGTGTATTTCAATTCATTGCGAAATTCATTTATCCGCACAGGCAGCGGCGACCAGCGGGCAAATGATTCTGAAATCAACGCTTTGCTGCGCGACCAACTTTTTGGTGTGATGTCCGCACGACCGGTTATGCAAACTACGCTTGATGACATAAATCGTACAACTCTTTTTCGTTACAGAGATTATATGTCGCGTATGAATCCCGGATTGCATTACAATACATTGCCCGAAGAAGATTTTTTACAGCGTTTAGAAATAACAGTTGATGAACATTTGACCTACGGAGGTTTGTTGTTTATGGGGAAATACATACCGCGATTTCAGTCCCATGAAATCGCGTGTACGTGTGTTTTCCAACCGTATAGAGTTTAAAAATCCTGGCGGTTTTCCACGGCCGGTAGAAGAACTGAAACAGGTAGATGTATCAATGCCCCGCAATCCGGTAATAGCCAAATTGTTTCGCAATGTAAAACTTGCCGAAAACGCCGGATATGGTTTCGAGAAAATGCTACAATGGGAAAAGTCCACAAATACTAAACTGCTGTTTACAAATGAAATAGACCGTTCAATTGTTACATTCGACATTGAAAAAGCGACGGATTTGACAAGCGAACATCAAATGGTAGATAGTGGTATGACAAGTGGTATGACTATTAGTTTAGTTCAAAATCAGATAGTTTCATTGATAGAATCTAATGGATTGATTACATATCCACAGATGGCTGCCGAATTGAAAATTAATATTTCTGCCATTCAAAAACATATTGCTAAATTGAAAAAATTAGGCATAATAAAAAGAGTAGGTGCTGATTTTGGTGGTAAATGGGTAATTTTACAAAAATAGAACAGGGTTTTATTGCAATGGAATACCCACAAAGCCCCAACCACCCCAAGCAACGCTATTTCTTGACAGAAAAAGGGAAAAGTATAAAATGGAGTAAAAACGCATCTTATTAAAATCGTGGTTCAGACAGTTTAAAATAATGACATGATAAAAGACAGCGAATATAAAGCGTGGCTAAGGGATTTGAAATTGCGCGTTCGGCAAAGTCAGATTAAAGCGGCTGTGCGGGTCAATAGCGAAATGATAGCGCTATATTGGAG
>BNXT01000327.1 GCA_025999775.1 Bacteroidia bacterium
TTAATTATTGCGATTGCTTGCATTGAACTAAACAAACTTTATACTATTAATAACTAATCATTTTATCTATTATGAGAAAGAAATTATGTATTCTAACAGCCGCCCTGATGATGGGCGCAGCGGCGGCTTACGCACAAGTAGTCCCCGTATTTTCGGAGGACTTTGAAGGTAGCACAACGGGTTGGACGTTTGTGAACGGTAGCGGTACCAACGCCAACCAATGGCATGTAGGCAGTGCCACAAATGCTGTTAAGAGTGGCAGCAAAGCCGCCTACATCTCCTACGATGGCGGCACAACCTATAGTTACGACGTAAATTCCATCAGCAGAATACATCTCTACCGTGACATTACGTTTCCTACGGCATCGCCCGTAACCCGACCATTCATGCTTACCTTTGATTGGAAATGTATGGGCGAAACAAACAGTGGGGGAACTACGTACTACGATTATTTGTCGATATTTTTATCGCCAAATTCATTTACCCCCACAGCGGGTGGAATTTTTACAGGTTCATCTGAACTGAATCGTTGGGTAAACTCAAGTGCGTGGCAACAAGAAACTGTTACCTTGCCGGGAATCGACTATTCGGGTATCACAAAACGCTTGGTCTTGAGTTGGGTCAATGATGGCAGTGGTGGTGCCAACCCTCCTATTGCTATTGCTATTGATAATATCGTTATTGCACCTGCAGTAGGTGTAACTTTTAATTCGCAGGGTGGTAGTGCAGTTTCTCTGAGATATGTAGCCTCTGGCGCTAAAGTTACCGCCCCCTCCGCACCTACTCGTACTGGGTATATCTTTGACGCTTGGTACATAGATGCAGGATACACCACTGCTTGGAATTTTTCTACCAGTTTAGTTACAAGCGACACTACACTCTATGCTAAATGGGATGTGAGAGTGGATGCCGAAAAGCCTGCCATAGTGTAAATCCTGATTCAGACAATTGCGCGTTTGAATTGGTCGCTTACCTAACGGCAAGCGGATTGGTGGTGACTCATTTTTTCTACCGAGCGATATTCCCTACGGGAATTTTTATTTCTACATTTCTGCATTTCTAAATTTCACACTCCACACTCCACCCTCCACCCTTTTTTACCGCTGCGGTACAGCCGCACATACGATGGAGACGGTTAGTTGTTCAGCGTGTTGCAATTGGCGTACACAGCTCTCTATGGTAGCGCCGGTAGTGATTACGTCGTCCACAAGCAAGACATGCTTATGCGCAAGAGCGCCGGCATCAGCAAGATAAAACACGTCTTTAACATTATCCCAACGGCTCAATCGATTTTTACGTGTCTGTGTTTCCGTCGCTTTGCTACGAATAAGCGCTGTGGTATTCACCGGAATATGCAGTACTTCACTCAAGCCCTGTGCTATACATTCGCTCTGGTTATAGCCTCGACGCTTTTGTTTATCGGGATGCAAAGGCACCGGAATGATGCAATCCACCGTATCAATAAACGTGGACAACTGTAGATGCTGTGCATACAAACGTCCTAATAACTGCCCTATTTCCGGTTTGTTATTGTATTTAAGGTGGTGTATCATCCGCTGTACGATACCTGTTTTGGTAAAATACAAGAATGCGCCGGTGTAATGCACTTCCACACGTCCCAAAAACAGCTCTTGTAGCCGTTGATTGCCGGTATAGTAGTCGTATGTCTTTGGTAACCCCAATTGACATTTGGTGCAAACTAAAGATTCATTGTTGTACAAATTAGCGCCACACGCTAAACATTGCTGTGGATAAATAAGATTGATGAGGTGTTTAAAAATATTCATACTACTATAACGTAAATTA
>BNXT01000328.1 GCA_025999775.1 Bacteroidia bacterium
AGTATAAAGACCGTAATTTTGTGATTATCGGATTTCCTGCCAATAACTTTGGCGCACAAGAACCGGGGAGTAACGAAGAAATTTTACAGTTTTGTACGCTTAATTACGGCGTTACTTTTCCAATGATGGAAAAAATATCGGTCAAAGGCGACGATATGGCGCCGCTTTATCGCTGGTTGACAAGCAAAGATGCCAATGGAGTAGCCGATGCCGATGTAACATGGAATTTTCAAAAATTTCTAATCAACGAACATGGACAGTTGGTTAAATCAATTGCTCCGAGAACATTGCCTGATGCAGACGAAATAACCTCTTGGCTGAATACGCCCTGCACGGACTGTCAATAAACATCCGCATTGATGGCATTATCCACGAAAAAACCCGACTGGCTGAAAGTTAAACTGTCTTTAAGCAGTTTGTCATCACACGTAGCGCAATCGGTACATACCCATAATTTGCATACGATATGTGAAAGCGGATTATGCCCAAACCATAGTGAATGTTGGCGTTGTGGTACGGCGACATTCATGATTGCCGGCGACATCTGTACACGCGGTTGTCGGTTTTGTAACGTGAAGACAGGGAAGCCTGCCCCTTTGGATGCCGATGAACCGCAACATATAGCGCAAGCTATCAAAGAACTGGGTATCAAACATGCGGTGCTCACTTCGGTTGACAGAGATGACCTGCCGGATGGCGGCGCGGCTCACTGGGTAGCCGTTATTCAAGCAGTGAAAACACTGAACCCCGCTATCACAATGGAAACACTGATACCCGATTTTCAGGGACGTGAAAACTTGATAACACAAATTATTGAAGCTAAACCGGAAGTCATTTCGCACAATGTGGAGACCGTCAGACGTCTGACGCCGTTGGTACGAAGCCGTGCTACTTACGAAACGTCTTTACAAACGCTTGCATACATCGCTAAATCACATAGTATCGCAAAATCAGGTCTCATGCTCGGATTGGGAGAAACGCAGGACGAGATTTTAGAGACCATGGACGATGTACTGCGTCAGGGCTGTAGCGTTTTGACGATTGGACAATATTTACAACCGTCCAAAACCAATATCGAAGTTGCAGAATATATCCATCCCGATATTTTTGCAAGCTACAAACAAATAGGCTTGAGTAAAGGCTTTAAACATGTTGAAAGCGCCCCCTTTGTACGTTCAAGTTACCATGCCGAACAACATATCCGATAAGCCAATGAAACACTTAATTTGGAACGATTTAGAGGTTAAACCCTATCACGAAATTTGGAAATTACAACAAACCTTACAACACGCAATTATTGCAGCCAAATTGAACAAGCAACAGCCTGATTGTCAGGTACTTATGGTAGAACATACGCCTGTTTACACGCTTGGGAAAAGTGGTAAGGCAACTAATCTGTTAATAGATCAGCAGAAGTTATCGCAGCAAGGTATTGATCTCTTTGAAATCGAACGCGGCGGCGATATTACATTTCACGGATTAGGGCAGTTAGTGGTGTATCCTTTGTTGGATTTGGAATATTTCAATATGGGCGTAAAAAAATACGTTGATACCTTAGAACAGGTCGTCATTGATTTATTGTCGGAGTATGGTATTAACGGGCAGCGTTTAGCAGGTGCAACGGGGGTTTGGTTAGAAGCGTCCACTGCGCATGCACGTAAGATTTGCGCCATGGGCATTCATTGTTCACGTTTTGTAACCATGCACGGATTAGCGCTTAATGTGAATACCGATTTACGTTATTTTTCGTACATCAATCCTTGCGGATTTACGGATAAAGGAGTAACATCCATG
>BNXT01000329.1 GCA_025999775.1 Bacteroidia bacterium
ATACGGTGCACCGTAGGTACACTACAGCCAACGTAAAACACCAAAAGTTTATGAACTTGGTCACAAACTGTGCTAAACCATTTTTTGAAAGGATGTCCAAAATTGACCCCATTAAAACTAATGGCATACCTTGTTAGGTTCGGTAAAAACTGCGTGTGAAACTGCACGCGACTTTAAGTAACTCATTGGAAATCAATACAAATTGTGGAGAGTATCGGAATCGAACCGACGACCTTTTGACTGCCAGTCAAACGCTCTAGCCAACTGAGCTAACCCCCCAAAGTCATCGCTTGTTTGTTATGAGAGTACCCGAGATCGGAGTCGAACCGATACATGTGTTACCATATTGGTGTTTGAGACCAACGCGTCTACCAATTCCGCCACTCGGGCTTATCTGCTTACGCAGTTAAGTAGGGTACTATTCTGATTTTGTCGTTCTACGACGGTTGCCACCGCCACCGAAGCCTCCGCGATGATCGCCATCGCCTCTACGGTCATCACCACGACGTGAGGAAGATGGTTTGTTATCTATCGCCATACCGCTAAATGCCGGTATAATATCTCGTTTGCCATAGACGATGCCTTTGCATATCCATACTTTCACGCCCAAACGACCGTAAGTAGTATGTGCTTCCGCCAAAGCATAGTCAATATCTGCACGCAAGGTATGCAGTGGGGTACGACCTTCTTTGAAGTGTTCGGTACGTGCCATTTCAGCGCCACCCAAGCGACCTGAGATCTGTATTTTGATACCTTCAGCGCCCATTCGCATGGAGGAACCTATGGCATTCTTGATAGCCTTACGATACGACACACGTCCTTCTAATTGACGTGCTACCGATGTTGCCGTGAGTAATGCGTCTAACTCCGGACGTTTTACTTCCGAGATATTGATTTGAACGTCTTTTCCGGTCAGTTTTTTCAATTCCTCTTTCAGTTTATCCACTTCAGAACCGGCTTTACCGATAATCAGACCCGGGCGTGCCGTATGGATCGTAATCGTTACTAACTTGAGTGTACGCTCAATATTAATTTTTGCGATATTGGCTTTAGCCAAACGAGCATCCAAATACTTGCGAAGCTTGTAGTCTTCAACAAGCTTGTCTTCAAAGTTATCGCCGCCAAACCAATTAGAATCCCAACCACGTATGATACCTAATCTGTTGCCTATAGGGTTTGTTTTGTGTCCCATCGAATATGATTTAATTTTTTGATTCTGTTGATTCTACTTCTTCCGGAGCGTCGTTGCTCAATATAGCTTCTGCCTGTTCCGCTCTGCTACCCAATATCAGTGTGATATGGTTTGAGCGTTTACGGATGCGGTAGCCACGTCCTTGCGGCGCCGGACGCATACGTCTCAGCATACGACCGCCGTCAACAAACAATTCTTTGATGTACAACTGAGCGTCTTCGAGACGTGCACCTTCATTTTTTATCTGCCAGTTAGCGATAGCCGACAACAAAAGTTTGCGCATTTTAGGTGCAGCTTCGCGTTCTCCGTACTGCAAAATATTCAATGCTTTTTCTACATCCAAACCGCGAACGAGGTTAGCGGTCAAGCGCGTTTTTCGGGGAGATGTCGGATTATCTACCAAACGTGCGACATACGTCGTTTTTTTGGCTTCTTTACGAATCTCTGCGCTATTATGTTTTCTTGATCCCATAGTGTTTTATGCGTTTTATTAACGGTTACTACTTACTTCTTACCCTTATCCTTATTACCGGCATGACCTCTGAAAATACGTGTCGGAGCGAACTCTCCGAGTTTATGACCAACCATATTTTCAG
>BNXT01000330.1 GCA_025999775.1 Bacteroidia bacterium
TTTGAGCAGGCGTAGCCTGTGAGTTTTTGCATTTTAGCCTCGTAAAACTGCGTAGTAGCAAAATATACTCAGCCTTGATTTTTTCTTTTGTTACTTTTCTTTTGTATCAAGACAAAAGATAAAGTAAAAAAGGCTATTGATAAAAGAAATTGGAAATTCCTAAATTTCTACATTTCTCAATTCCTAAATTAAATTTTTTTTGTATCTTTGTAAAATATACAATTTTCCTCTGATGACCTCAAAACATCAATTTACGAAACTCTTCGCATTTAGCCCTATAAATGGAGCTAATACAGGTATATCCCCCCCATGCGAAATCGCATTTAAGGCACTTTTTAGGCTGTTTCAGAGGCTATCCACAAAATTTAATCATTTTAGATACACGGGCGTGTTTTATGCCCGCATATCGCCTTATTTTAAGTTGTTTACATTTAGATTTTCAGGATTTTAGGATTACCCCCCCAGAACGCATATATGGAAAATTTAATAACCAAAATAAAACTCAAATGAAAAAAATCTTAATTCTTGCTACAGTGGAATCTTAACAACAAGTTGTGAAAAAAAGAATAACGACAATCCTTATGCTGATGCTATTGCTATGATCAATGTCCCCGGCGGCACGACGACGCTTAATGGAAGCAGTGTGAGCATCAGTACATTTCAGATAGGGAAGTACGAGGTAACACAGAAGCAGTGGTACGATGTGATGGGCAGTTACCCCGGCACAGCGCCATCAAGTGATTATGGCGTGGGCGATAACTATCCGATGTATAATGTAAGTTGGGAAGATATAGTGGGGACGTCATCGGGCGGCAGCGTAGGTTATACGGAAAAAGGTATTACGTATTATACGGATGGTTTTTGTTACAAATTGTCTGTAAAAGCAAATGGCGGCACTTTAGGAAGTAAGCATTATCGGTTACCGACGGAAGCGGAATGGGAGTATGCAGCCAAGGGCGGACAAAGCACGCATAACTATGACTATAGTGGAAGTAATACGATAGGGGATGTGGCTTGGTACGTTAGTAATTCAGGAATTACAACGCATCTGGTAGGAGGAAAATCTGCCAATGAGTTGGGTATTTTTGATATGAATGGGAATGTATGGGAGTGGTGCAGTGATTGGTATGGGATTAGTACGTATCCAAGTAGTACGAGTAATCCTACCGGCGCTACTACTGGCTCCCACCGCGTGTATCGTGGCGGCGGCTGGAGCAGTGGTGCGTCGCATTGCACGGTTTCCCTTCGCGGCGACGGCACGCCTACGTTTCGCTTCAACAACATAGGGTTCCGCTTGGTTTTGGTTCCATAGTTTAGAGTGCAAAACCAAAAAAACAGAATAAACTCCGCAATGCTTTTGGCGGGGAAAGCGATAGCCCCCGCCAAAAAAGCATTGCGAAAAAAAATAAAAATATAAGGGCAGGGTTTGCCTGCCCGCTTTTCGTTAATTGAGAATTGAGAATTTGGGGTGGGGTTTTCCTGCCCCTTTTTGTTAATGGAGCGTGGAATGTGGAGTGTGGAATTCAAATCCTGTTAATCTTGAAAATCTTATGAAAATCAAGGTTCAGACAATTGAGAATTGAGAGAGGAGAGCACGCAGATAACACAGATTAGACAGATTTCCGCAGATAAAAGACATCTATTATTCATTGTTCATTGTTCCAAAGTATCAAGACAAAAGGAAAAGTAAGAAGAAAAAGATTATTGATAAATCAAAAAAAAATTGTACCTTTGTGTATGTTATTTGGATGTAATCATATCAACCGAAAATATATAAAAAACATA
>BNXT01000331.1 GCA_025999775.1 Bacteroidia bacterium
AACTACGGTGATACGACAAGTTATACGTCGTCTTATCAGCAAGAACTTTAAACCATCGTACCTGAAAATTGATGTGTTGTACGCCGACGAAGACGCTTTGTTACGCGACGAATTTGGTATCCCAACGAAGAAAATTTATTCCGGCGAGTTGTGTCCTGACCATTGCAATGTGGTGATATTGGACGAGGCTGTAGAATGGGCTGAAAAACAAAATGCGGAGTTCTTGATTGTAGAAACAGCCGGATTATGCTTGCGATGTTCACCCTACGTGCAAGACGCTATGGGTATTGTCGTGCTGGAAGCTACCAGCGGTATGAACCTGCCACGAAAAATAGGACCTATGTTAACTTTAGCGGATACGTGCGTCATTACTAAGATTGACCTTGTATCTCAGGCGGAACGCGAAGTGTTTAGATACCGTATCTTGGATGCCGCTAAAGAAATTACCGTGGTAGAAAGTAATGCTCTTTACGGTATCGGTATTGACCCCATCGTAAGAGATATTGTTAAAACGAAGGATATCGAACAGCCGATGTTCTTGAAAGGAAATCCACCTGTTGGAACTTGCACTATTTGCGTGGGTAAGAAAGAGATTGGCGCAAAGAATCACTTCGGCGTTTTACGTACTATGGAAAACGATTTGTTTTATGTCGGCGAATAAGTCCAAGATTTATTTCGATAATGCAGCCACCACACGCATGGATCCTCGTGTGATGGAGTGTATGCTCCCGTATTTTTCCGAAAATTACGGCAATGCTTCGAGTTTACACGGCTTTGGGACTAAAGCCAAAGACGCATTAGATGGATTTCGACAACAATTAGCAAATTATATACATGCGGAAACTGATGAAATCATTTTTACATCCGGTGGCACGGAAGCCAATAACCTTGCACTGAAAGGCATTGCTTTTGCAAATCGAAATAAAGGACATCACCTCATCGTTTCATCCATTGAGCATGATTGTATCTTAAATACTTGTAAATGGTTAGAAACGCAGGGTTTTTTCATTACCTACCTAAATGTAGATGAACACGGATTTGTGGATTTAGAGCAGCTAAAACGTTGCATCAATCCCAAGACGATATTAGTTTCAATCATGCACGCTAACAACGAAATAGGTACAATACAGCCCATTCACGAGATTGGACAAATCTGCAAAGAACGTGAGGTGTATTTTCATACGGATGCGTGCCAGACTTTTGGGAAAATGCCTATTGACGTCAATGCCGACCATATAACCCTGATGTCGCTCAATGCACATAAGATATATGGTCCAAAGGGTGTTGGCTGTCTGTATGTTCGTAAGGGTACGGATATTACGCCACTATTTCATGGTGGCGGACAAGAATTTGGATTACGGTCAACCACTGAAAATATCCCCGGTATTGCGGGTTTCGCACAGGCTGCCGAACTTTGCATCTCAGAAATGTCGGCAGAAACACAGCGTCTCACGTCATTGAGAGATTTTTTCTTTGAAACGATGTCGGATCATTTTGAGGGTTTTTATATCAATGGCGATGACAAACAGCGACTTTGTAACAATATCAATTTTGGCATTTCCGGATTAGAAGGAGAAACCATACGAATACTTTTTCTCTTGGATGAAAAAGGGTTTGCCGTTTCTACCGGTTCGGCGTGCTCAAACAACGATACCACTAAAAGTGCGTCCCATGTTTTACAGGCGATCGGTCGTGATCCTTTTCAAGCCAGAGGCGCTGTCAGAGTAGGACTTGGACGTTATACGTCCGAAGCGGATATAAGGCTCTTCATTGACGCCTTTACAG
>BNXT01000332.1 GCA_025999775.1 Bacteroidia bacterium
TAAGGAGGGCGATGTCATCCAAGCGTCTATGATTACGAAGTCTATCGAACGCGCACAACGCAAGGTAGAAGAAAATAACTTCGGCATCCGTAAACGGTTGCTCGAATATGATGATGTCATGTACTCTATCCGATTGCAGCGCGTAATCTTGCATGATTTCGGCTTTCTTGGCTACTTTTTCTGCCGGTTCTAAGGGTTGTCGTTCAAGGTCTGATAATAATAGTCCTATGTCCGGTAACATGTACAGCTTAGCTGCTTCACCGCCGCCGGTAAGGTAGTTAATACCTTTTTCGGTGAGGTCGCTGGAATGTTGTTTTTCATCAATTACAAAGAACAGTTCATCATCAATGAGGTGCATGTTTTTATTCTGTTCTTGCATGTAAAACGATTCTGTTTTAAGGAGTAAACTTTTATTGCCTTCTTCGCTAAGAAACTTAATGAGCGCCTTATTTTTAGGCAGTCCATGATGACAACGCAGGAGTAATTCGCCGGCTTTCTTTTCGTTTTCTGCGTTGGGAGTGTCGCCGAGTAATTTCTTGGCATCTACAAGCAGTTTAGTGACTAAGTCTCGTTGTGCCTGATACACTTTTTCGATTTGAGGACGGAAGTTATCAAATTCTTGGTCTTCGCCTCTACTGGTGGGACCGGAGATGATAAGCGGTGTTCTTGCATCGTCAATAAGCACCGAGTCCACCTCATCGACAATTGCGTAGTGGTGTGGACGTTGTACTAATTCTTCGGGGTTGCGGCACATGTTATCACGCAGATAGTCGAAACCAAATTCGTTGTTAGTACCGTAGGTAATATCGGCTAAATAGGCTTTCCGACGGGCGTCGGAGCTGGGTTCATGTTTATCAATGCAATCGACTTTCATGCCATGAAACTCAAAGAGCATGCCCATCCATTCGGAGTCACGTTTGGCGAGGTAGTCATTCACAGTAACGATATGTACGCCGCGTCCGGCTAAGGCGTTGAGGTATATGGGCAGGGTCGCTACTAAGGTTTTACCTTCACCTGTCGCCATTTCACTGATTTTACCTTGATGCAACACGATACCGCCGAATAACTGTACGTCGTAATGTACCATATCCCAATGTATTTTATTGCCGCCGGCTAACCATTCATTAGCGTAATAAGCTTTTCCATCACGAATATTGACATTATCCCGATAGGCGGCTAAATTTTCGTCCCACGGTTGTATGCTCACCTCAACTTCGTCATTTTCAACAAAACGACGTGCCGTTGACTTCATAACCGCAAAGGCTTCGGGAAGAATCTCAAGTAGCGTCTCTTCGATGGTGGTATTGATAGCCTTTTCCAATTTATCAATTTGTGCATAGATAGCTTCCTGATCTTCGATGCCTATTTCGGATTGAGCGGCGCTGTCTTTCAGACGGTTTATTTCCGTCTGTTGATCGTTGATGTGGTCTGCAACAAGCGCTTTGAGTTCAAGAGTCTTATTTCGCAGTTCATCATTGGATAAAAGGTCAATTTGTTCGTAAGCAAGCTTAGTGGCTTCAAGTAGGGGCGCTATCTCCTTGAGATCCCGTGTGGACTTATCCCCAAAAAGTTGTTTAATGAAATTTAACATCACTTTACGTTTTAATCCGCGAAGTTACGAAAAAAAATAAAAAAGTGTCGAATTTTTTGTGGGAAGTAATGTTTTTGGAAATTTTTTGTAACTTTGTCATCGGAAAATTCACTTTTGTTGTCTATTGCACCAAATTTAGTGAAATTTTTTCAAATGTACCTTTGTACC
>BNXT01000333.1 GCA_025999775.1 Bacteroidia bacterium
GTCATATTGACACTATTGTCAGTCTGTACAACCTCCGTGTTTGCACAATTTGCAGGCGGAGTCGGGGATAGCGTCAATCCATACCAAATAGCGAATCGCCAACAGTTGGAAGCCGTTCGTAGCAACCTGGATAAATGTTTCATTTTGGTAGCCGATATTGACCTGCAGGATAGCGCTTGGATTCCTATAGGACGAACGTCCACAGCAGGGTTTCAAGGCGTATTTGACGGAAATAATCATCTCATCACTAATATGAATATAACGGCAAAAGCTGCTGTATCAGGGTCTGTTAATTATTGGGGGCTATTTGGATGTATTACAGAAGGCGCTTATATTAAAAATGTACACTTGCTGGGAGGCTCTATTACCGTTACCAAAGACGAAGGATCCTCTGCTGTAGGTAGTATTGCTGGTTATATAACTTCTACATCCTACGCCCTGAAAGACATTTATGTTGAAAACTGTAGTAGCAATGCGGTTCTTATAAATGATGTTGCAACAGGTTCGAGCACCAATACTGGTGGTATTGTAGGTCGCATTAGTTTAGGATCGAGTAATCCTGCTATTAAAGTTACGATTAAGGGTTGTTCTTATTCCGGATTAATAAAGGGTATCAATCGTGTAGGAGGAATATGTGCATACGCTTTGACGAATAAAGTAGGGGCTGACATAACCATAACTAATTGCTACAGCACTGCGGATATTTACACGACTCAAGCAGGAGCGTCTTATGTTGCTGGCATTTGCCCGTATCCTGCTAATTATTCTTCCGGTGGAACCGTTTACGGCGATATTTACATAGAAAATAACTATGCTACCGGATGGATAGAATCGTTGAAGGTGACTGTAGAGGATAGATTTGGAAGCATCTGTAGTAGAATCAGTGATCCTACTGCAACCCAAGCGCCTACAAAAATGGTTATCGCTAATAATCTTGCCGCTAATGAGGCGGTTTTAGCTGGAAGCGCAGGCCGCATCTTTGCCTCCCACAATAGTTCCGGACTTGTTGTTTCGGGGAGTTACGAACATTTGAAAAATAACTATGGATTGGATAGCATGCATGTTAAAACTTTTGGAGCGCATTCTAGTGAAGGTGCAACCAATACCGGTACAGGACGTTCAAAATCTATTGAAACACTGAAAACCAAAGCATTTTATGAAGACTCTTTAAAGTGGAATGTTTCTGAAGTGTGGGACATTCGTGATGGTTTTACATTGCCTTTCCACGTTTGGGAAAGCGCACCGGTTATTGCTTCTACTATAGGTCCTAATCTCGCTATTTTGAATGTAGTAGCGGACGGTAAAGTGGCTATTTACAAAAAAAGCAAACAATGGGTGGATACTATCTTTGAAGCTAATTTAACCCCTGTTCGCACAGTCAACGTTCTTGCAGGCGATTTTATTGTACCCTTTAATACAGGTGAAGTCGCTCCTGGCGATACGCTCGTATTCTACACCCTTGAAAACAATATTGATAATGAAATCTTCAAAGCGCCTTCTTTTGGCGTTACAGCCGTAGTTGGCTCAGATATAGTTCCTTCCGACCTTGTTGTAAAACAACTGCCAAGTACTGTGTCTTTGAATGTGTATCCTAACCCTGTAAAAGAAACGCTTAACGTTGAAGGTCTTAACATCAATGAAGGCGCTGTTATTGATATTTATTCAACAAACGGACAATTGGTTTCTAAACACGTAGCAACCGGTAATAATACTACGCTTAATGTTAGTAACCTCGCAAAAGGCGCTTATGTGC
>BNXT01000334.1 GCA_025999775.1 Bacteroidia bacterium
TGCAGGTGTAGGGTTATTATTGTAACAAAAATGAAAATACCATGAATAAAAAAGAAACTATCAGCGTGCAAGGAACAGCAGTAACGTTACTTTCGCACCAAAAGGAAGATTACATATCCTTAACAGATATGGCACGATACAAAAATGCAGAAACGACAGGGCTTGTTATTTCGCACTGGTTAAGTACGCGCTATACTGTTGATTTTATGGGAATTTGGGAAATGGTGAACAACCCACTTTTTAATGTTACGGAATTCCGTAACATTAAAAATGAAAGCGGCAGTAATGGCTTTGTATTGACTTCCAAACAATGGATGGAAAAAACCAATGGCATTGGGATTATTGCCACTCCCGGACGCTACAATGGCGGTACTTTTGCTCATCGGGATATTGCCTTTGAGTTTGCCTCGTGGCTGTCGCCCGAATTTAAGTTTTACCTTATCAAGGAATTTCAACGCCTCAAGGAGGACGAGCAACGCCGCCTATCCTTAGAGTGGAACTTGCAGCGCACGTTGTCAAAAATCAACTACCGCATTCACACCGATGCCATCAAAGAGCAAATTGTGCCTGCCATCGTAACCAAAGAGCAGGCGGCAACTATCTACGCATCCGAAGCCGACTTGCTGAATGTGGCGCTGTTTGGCAAAACAGCAGCACAGTGGTGTGACGAAAAACCCGCCCACAAAGGCAATATCCGCGATGCAGCCACGTTGGAGTAGTTGGTAGTATTGTCAAATATGGAAAGCATAAACGCATTGCTTATCAGGCAAGGACTGGCGCAGGGCGAGCGGTTGGTGCAACTCAACAGCGTTGCCATCACACAAATGAA
Source organism: Bacteroidia bacterium (assembly GCA_025999775.1). Classification (GTDB taxonomy): domain Bacteria; phylum Bacteroidota; class Bacteroidia; order Bacteroidales; family P3; genus BNXT01. The sequence continues at coordinate 830 of BNXT01000334.1, forward strand.
GTCGCTAATCAGTAATCATAATTTGACAAAACAATTAAAATAAATTATTATGGACAAAAAATTTATCACACTTACCAAAGAAAATATCGCCAAAGAGCATATTTGTTGTGCTTTTTCCGATAAAAAATGCGCGGAAAGTTATGAATTGAAAAAGGAGTGGCTTGTGTGCGAGTTCAATAACGGCTACGTGTTTCGCCGTCTTGACGAGCGGGCAAAGGTGTTTATTGAGTATGGTGCGGCGGACAAAGGATGGGCACCCATTGATGCACCCAATTATCTGCTAATAAATTGTTTGTGGGTTGCGGGACAGTACAAAGGAAAAGGTTATGCCAAAGCACTGTTGCAGTCGGCTATTGACGATGCCAACGCACAAGGTAAAGCAGGTTTAGTAACCATCGTAGGGACAAGTAAATTCCATTTTATGAGCGACACCAAATGGTTTTTGCGGCAAGGTTTTGAAACCTGCGAAACCCTTCCGTACGGCTTCTCTCTTTTGGTCAAAAAACTTAATCCAAAAGCCGAAAATCCCAAATTCGGGGCATCCGTAAAGAGCGGAGAATGTGAGCATAAGCAAGGCATTGCGGTTTATTACTCAAATCGTTGTCCGTTTACCGAGTATCATATCAAAAATTCTTTGCCGGAAACAGTCCAAAACAGGAATATTCCGCTGCACGTTGTCAAATTGGCAACGATGGAACAGGCGCAATCTTCGCCAACACCCGCAACGATTTTCAGTTTGTTCTACAACGGCAAGTTTGTAACAACCGACCTGAGCGCTTGTATGGATAGCCGATTTGATAAAGTGGTACCCACTGATGGGCAGAATGTTCAGTAATATAAGTGTTGGCGACATTTGCAATGCCGTCTCAGTTACCGAGGATTTCTCGGTAGTTGCCTCCAACAACAAAACGTACAATAATGAAC
>BNXT01000335.1 GCA_025999775.1 Bacteroidia bacterium
TTGTTCCTGCAAGCAAAGATTACAAGAAAATGTACATCTATCAGAAGTCGGAAGCTATTTTTGATATTACGTACTATTTTGTTCATAACTTTTTGCGGCGTGGTGACCGTACTATTGACCAAATGCAACAGGCAGCGCGCTCTGGCAAACAAAATATTGCCGAAGGCAGTATGGCGGCAGCAACTTCTAAAGAAATGGAAATAAAACTGATTAATGTTGCCAAAGCGAGCCTCGCCGAACTTTTGGAAGATTACGAAGATTATTTGCGTACAAGAGAGCACCGACAATGGGAAGATGGTTCTGTGGAGCAAACCAGAATGCGAGAATTGGCAAAAACACACAACGACACAGCTTTTTATATGAATATTGTGCGTACGCGCCCACCCGAAACCATTGCTAATATTGCTATTTGTTTGCTCAAACAAGTGGATTACATGTTGGCAAAGCATTTAAAAACATTAGGGGACAAATTTTTGAAGGAAGGGGGCTTTAAAGAAAGAATGTTCTCCATGCGCATTGATAAACGTAAGTAAAACAAAAAAGACAAAAAATTTCTCTACAAATCGTGTAACTCAGTTACAACAACAGTTACAAAAAAACATCATACCTATGCAATCAAAAAACATCCTCTTCTTCGCCTCTATTGTTGCAGCAACAGTAGCGACGGCACAACCGTCGCCACACGAGTTTTCGCTCCATGCCGGCGGTGGTGTATCAACTTTGAACTACACCCCTGTCGCAGGTAGCGTCAAAGTCGGGTTAGGCGGTTTTGCGGGGCTGGGCTATGTCTTCCGCTTCGATGAACACTGGGGTATCGGCACGGGTGCAGATGTGGCGCTGTTCAACGGCAAGTATTCGTCCGCATCGCTGAGCGACCACTACCCAAGCAACGACGGCGAGCAAGACTTCGAGTATCACTACACGCTCGCCGGTTATAGCGACCGGCAACAGGCAATACTGCTGAACATCCCGCTTATGCTGCATTTCCAAACAGGCAGGTTCTACGCGGCGCTGGGTGGTAAAGCCGGTATTCCGCTGAGCGCAAAGTTCGAGAACAACGCGGACAGATTGGATGCGTCAGGAGTTTATCCGCCACCCATCCTCACGTTGCACGACCCGCCGTTTATGGGCTTCGGCGAGTTCACCGACCTGAGCAACAAGGGTAGTTTGGCATTAAAGACCGCGTTTTTCGTTTCGGCGGAAGCAGGTTTAAAGTGGCGATTGAACGACAAGTTAACCCTTTCCACCGGACTATACATTGATTACGGTATAAACAACATCCGCCCGTCCGCCGTAGCGCCGCTGATTGACTATCCCGCCAGCGCCGACTATCTGCCCAATTCGGTAGTGGCATCGTCCTTCGCCGGAAAACCCCTTATCGACAAATTGAACCCGATAGCGGCAGGCATAAAGATAGGGGTCGTATTCGGAGCGGCGGCGGACAAAGCACCGACAGCCATCCCCGAATCCGTGTCCATCGTACCCGACCCTGCCATACTCGAAGCCGAGCGCCAGCGCAAGGCAGCCGAAGAACAGCGGTTAGCGAAGGAAAAGCTTCTTGCCGAACAAAAACGTGTAGAAAAACAGCTTCTCGCCGAACAACAACACGCCGAAGAACAGCGTCTGATAGAGGTTATAGAGAAAATAGAGCAGCCCATGGATGAATCCATGTACGGTGGTTATCCGCTGAACAGCACGGTGCTGTCCGAACAGCAGAAAGCCCTCCTTGATGAAAAAGCCGCCCTGATTC
>BNXT01000336.1 GCA_025999775.1 Bacteroidia bacterium
TAATGAGCCAATTTATTTTATTATGTGGAAAGAGAATGAAAACATATAAATTTATTTTATTGATATTCATTTCTGTACTTTTCTGTAGTGGTAGCAGTTGCGAAAGACAAGAATATCAATATTATATCACTATTAAAAATAATTCTGATAAAGAAATAATATGTCTCGGTATGATATGTAATCCTACTATTTCTGATCGTACTTCTATAGCACAAGATACAATGTGTCTAAAACGACAAGGAAGAGCATATAGAAATTTTATTCGTGATAAGATGATAAAACCGTATTCAAGTAAAAAAGATGGAGCAGATTTGACTGTAAAACATCTACAAACTTATCCTGTTCTTGTATGGTATATCGGTGTTTTTAATCGTATAGATATAGACACAATGTCCTGCGAAGAATTTGAGCAGAAATATCCACTAAAACAGGAATGGAAAGTCACATTGGCAGACATGGAGGCGTGTGATTGGACTTTGGTATATGCGCCTTGATAGTAATCTATAGGTTCAATAAGAGTTAAAATGAGATCAATATCAGTAAATATAATAGCTTTTAGTTATAGTTCAACGCATGAACGGCGAAAAGTATCCGAGCGTGATATTGTGAATTACGAATACTTTGGCTACGATGCATGGGGACGACGTTACAAGTACGGCGTTGGCAATGTGCAGATTTACTTTGACACCAACACAACCTTGCGAGATGGGGCGCACTTGTTAACGCTCTTCACACGTGGCTACACTGGGCACGAGCATTTGGATATGTTCGGATTGATCAACATGAACGGTCGCCTCTACGACCCCGCCATCGGGCGTATGCTTAGCCCTGATCCGTACGTGCAAGCCCCTACATACACTCAGAGTTTTAATAGATATAGTTATTGTCTCAACAATCCGCTAAAATATACCGATCCAAGCGGGAAGTTTTTTGTAATAGATTCATGGATTGTCGGATTTTTCAAAGGTTTATTTACAAAAGGCGAGTGTGCTTGGACAGAAGCCAACAAAATGGCGGGTAATGATGCAAAGATATGGGGCGGATTATTTGCGAGCGACCCGAATAAAAAATTTCTTGGCAGAACTTGGGAGGTTATTTCTCGGCTCACTTGGCAAGCACCGCAGACAGTTGTAGGCTTTTTAACTTCTCATGCTCATAATACATTCGTGTTAAAAGGTGGCGTTGGATCTGTTGATTATAAATACGGAGCAACTGTATTACGAACTAATGACGATGATTGGGGTGGATTTACTCTCGGCAGTTATATAATCGGTGACAATACCATAAAAGCAGATGCAAACAATTCCTTATTCCAACACGAATACGGACATTACATTCAAAGTCAAAAAATGGGTTGGGCTTATTTATCGCGTGTAGGCATACCAAGTTTGATAAGTGCCGCTTTCTACGATGATGACAATCACGACTATCAACCTTTTGAGCAGGATGCCAATCGCAGAGCATTTATGTATTTTAATAAGAATGTGGATGGATTTTATAAATCGTATGATGACAAAGACCTGCCTTATGGTTGGAATTTTTATAGCAATCCATTGGATGTTTATCATGTGGGAGCAAGTAGTAAAGGAAATTATTATGATTATAATAATTCAGCAGATATGTCATTGGTAAATAGCTTGTCTTTATCTGCACAATGGCAGGATTATTTTTTCGCTCCATTTGGGCTTATATATGGAATAGGTAATGGATTATATTATAATAAATATAGAGTAAAATAAATGAGGAT
>BNXT01000337.1 GCA_025999775.1 Bacteroidia bacterium
ATGTAGCATCATGCCAATAATCAGAAGCCTTGTATAACAGATATTTAAACGGATAATATTCGTTTACCGTAATGTTACTTGCCATATATGCTTTTGCCTTGTTGCTGCCGGCTGGCAAACGGTATGGATGACACAACAAAATGCGGATAACCTCCGCTTTGAGCCTTTCCTCAAACTGTTCGGACGAGAGAAACGACACATATTGCGGATTGTATTCAATCATTCCCTTCCCGCAGCGGATAGAATCGGTATGCTGTGTAGGTTTGATTTCGTGCGTTAGCATGGTCATCATCAACAAGGGTTCTTTGATAAACCATTTGTCGGTAATTTGTTGTATTCTTTCATCGGGACAAAATGAATTGTTGCGGTTAAAAACACCTTGTTTCCGTGCCATTTCCATCAAGTGATTGTAGCATTGCCAAAACTTTTTGCCATGTATCACTCGCCCTGATTCGTGGAAAATACAGGCTTCGTTCATCAAATGATGGGAATATTCGTGAATAGCCACCTCTAATATTTGGGCAAGTGAATGTACGCGAGATACAAAAATACGGATTTGTCGCGTGCTGTCGGTGTAATCGCCAAGTTTAATTCCTTTTGATGACATCCTAACATTTTGGTCGCTGAATATAACCGAAAAATCAATACGGCACGCTTGTAAGCCATTGAGCATATTTTTTATTTGTGCTGATTGTTGCACCAATTCATTCAACCCGCTCATAACTTTATATCTCTGATAAAATCAACCACATTTTTGAAAATATATGGCGAAAGCGTCAAAATAGCCACCTTTGCCCGCGGGTATGCCGATGAGTCGTAGAGCGTTGTCCAATGCGCAAGTGCCTCGTTCCGCTTGTCGCTACGCAGCCATTTGACGTATAATTCGAGGTTTTCAATATACGTTTTCAATACATCGGACTGCTCTTCGGTTTCTATGGTGCGGAACATACTCTCGTTGAGAGGCGTAAGTTCGTGCACTTTCAATGCGGACAGACTTTTCTTTTGTTTCGCGAAGTCGGTCAGCACCTTTTTGGGGTCGATGCCGAAGTGGTTTTTCATATAGGTTACAAGCTTCAACGCTACCCCGATTCCAACAATACCTGCAATGGCTTTTTCTGCCGTTTTGTCGATATTCTCAATACCCTCAATCAGTTCCGAAACACGTTGCCACGAGCGGCGGTCTGCTGTTTTGTCCATGTCCGAATCCAGCGAGGCGGCACTATCCAAACAATCGTTGTTGTTGTCGATAAAATCTATAACGCGTGCATCCAACTTATTCTTAGCCGCCCACAACAGCCATTCTGCGGGTGTTGGCGCAAAGAAATAGATGTTGAAACGCGACACCAGCGCGGGGTCCAAGTCGGTCAGTTGATATTCCTCGCCCTCGTTCACTGCCGAAATGATTTGGCTGCCTTCGGGCAACTTTTTCCCCGCCAAGGTTTTGTTTAGCGTTAAATCCATTACTGTCTGCAATATTTCGGGACGGGCGCGGTTCAACTCGTCCAAAAACAGCACGATAGGCTGCCCGTCTTCGGGAAACCAGTATGGCGGTCGAAAAACCGTTTTGTTGATTGCCCCGTCGAGCACAGGCAGCCCTATGATATCGCCCGGGTCGCTCATTTGCCCGAGAAACAAGGTTACAACGCGCTTGCCCCGCTCTGTGAAGTAATCCTCAATGATGCGCGATTTGCCGATACCGTGCTTGCCCACCAGCATGATATTGTGGTGCGATGGCGTTATTTCTAA
>BNXT01000338.1 GCA_025999775.1 Bacteroidia bacterium
ATCCCAACATTGATGGGCGAAGTCGATGTTATTAAAAGTATCCAACTGCTACCGGGTATCATGAGTACCGGTGAAGGCGGCTCCGGCTTTAGCGTACGCGGGGGCGCACCCGACCAAAATCTGATCATGATGGATAATGCAACCGTATATAACGCCTCGCACTGCATGGGCTTCTTTTCGGTCTTCAATAACGATGCCATCAAAGATGTTACCGTGTATAAAGGTGATATGCCAGTGCAACATGGCGGGCGACTTGCCTCCGTGCTCGACATACAAACCGATGGCGGTGGCGATAAACTATCGGGTAGCGGCGGTATTGGACTGCTATCAAGCCGCTTGACCGTAAAAGGCAGTCTATGGCAAAATCGTACGAACTTTATGATCGCAGGACGCCGTACCTACTTCGACCTCTTCTTGCTGCTGGCTCAAAACAATGGTAAAAGTTCTCGCCTGTTTTTCTGGGATGTGAATACTAAAATTACTCACAAATTGACCGGAAAAGACCAATTGGAACTATCCGCCTACAAAGGAATTGATGTCGTCGCTATTGACGACGGCTTGATGAGCTTCGACTATGGTAATCAAACGGCATCTGCAATATGGCGACACACCTATAATAGTCGATTTGTTTCTAATGTAAGCTTGCTATCCTCCGTATATGACTACGGCGTAGCTATGAGTGATGACCAATTATTTGATGTACGATGGGACTCTAAAATCGTGGACTATGGCTTAAAAGCACATTTTATCTACCAAATAGCGCCTAATAATACATTGTATTTCGGCGCCGCCTCAACCTTTCATAAAATCAATCTTGGTAAAGCAAGCCAATCAATGTCGGTCAGCGGTTGGCTCGACTTAATAAAGGAAACAAACTGGCAGCGAATAGGAAACGTTTTTTCTTCGTTTTTTGCATATCTAATGCTTTTTGGTATAGAAGGTCTTGTAATTTTTTGCGGGCACGATTGAGATGCGACTTTGAAGTGTTTTCGGATATATTGAGTTGCAACGCAATGTCTTTATGCGAGAAATCATCCACCACGTAAAGATAAAAAACCAAACGATGGTGTTCGGGTAGGTGGAATGAGCAATATTACGCGCCATGTGCAAGGCATTCAAGTAGGCGGGTTTGTCAATGTCTCCGGTAATGTAAAAGGCGTGCAAGTAGGGGGACTACTCAATGCGTCCGATGAAGTTATGGGTATTCAATTAGGGACTATCTCAAACGTATCCAGCGATTTCATGGGTCTTCAAACAGGGGGTATTGTGAATATCGCAAACAATCTGTTAGGCGCGCAGCTATCCGGTATTTCAAACATATCAAGCGATGTATTAGGGCTTCAAGCAGGGGGTATTGTTAGTATCGCAAACAATCTGTCGGGGATGCAACTATCCGGTATCTATAACCACGCAAAAAACGTTACCGGCGTGCAAATCGCAATGATTAATAGAGCAAAAACATTGCATGGCACCCAAATTGGACTTATTAACATTGTGGATAGTCTTGTTTCAGGACTGCCTATTGGACTTATTTCCATCGTTAGAAGTGATCTCTTTTGCGAATTTGAGGCAAGAGCAACTATTGAACAATCCTATTATGGCGGTGTGCATTTAGGTATTCCGAAACTATATACCATAGTGGATATAGGTAAAAATTTACGGTCGCAAGATAAAGGCAATTTTGAAGTTGCGGCAGGATTTGGCAGTACGATTCCATTGCCGGTAAAAAACTTATACGTACAAGCA
>BNXT01000339.1 GCA_025999775.1 Bacteroidia bacterium
TATTTAGAAAATTTAAAAAGTTCGTCAATGTAACGCGGCTTTTTATATTCCTGTTTAGCAAATAAAATATCGTCTTTTGAAAATCCCAATCGGGTAAAAAACGAAAGATATTTTTCGCTTCTTTCATCAATCTTTGAATATTCGGTTTTTTCGGAATCCAAGTATCCGTGATAATCGCCGATAAAAATGATAATCTTGTAACCGTTTGCTTTTAACGATTTTAACACACCAATATAAGGCAAATAACCAATGTGAATATCGCCTGTTGGTGCAACTCCCCAAAACGCCGTTTTAGAGCAGGCATTTTTTGAGGAGATTTCCCCACCTAATTTTTGAAGAAATGTAAAATCAGTTTGCATTGTCATTTAACCTTTTTTTATCAATCCAAGAATCAATGCCCGAAGCAAGTCCTTGTTGTATATTACTTAATCTTTTCCACAAATAGTATTTGAGAGCGGTTTTCAACACTTGTGGGGTATGCTTTTCTTCGTTAAATGCCGTTTCCAAATCTTCATATTTTCTATAAGAAATGGTATTGTTGTCGTTGTCCTGAATGTCGATAGTGTCGGTAAACCAAGGAAAAACCGAATATTTGTAAAATTCTAAAATTGCATTTACTCTACCTTCTACAATTTGCTGGTTATGAGGCGGCGCATACATTTTATCTATTTTACTACTCAAAGACGATTGATTTTCGTGGATTGATATTCTCGTTTGTAAGTTACTGCAATTCAAAGGTTTTCCGTCTATGTCGTGAGAAGTTGGGATATAAAGGAATGTTATTTTACCTTTCGTTGCTCTCAACTTTGTTTCCATTCCCAGTCTTGCTATTTTCAGTTGGTCGAATTTTTTGCATAAATCGTAAATTTTTCCCTGCCCCTTTTCTGCAATTATCAAATTTGCGCCCAAATGAAAAATATCCAAACATTGCATCAAAGGATAAATTGCAACCGAAGCAGGTATCATTTCATTCTTCTTTGTGGAAGTTGGCAAAGTATCTTTAACAGAGGTAAGTGAAGTTTGCCCCATTGAAGAATACAATTCTTCGATATAATCGGCTCGTGTTTGAAAATATGAACCTAAAACATAATCACAATTTTTCAAACCGCATATTTCTCTGAAATAATATTCATAATAATAACATCTTTGCCGAATATCCTTCCAGCTGAATTTGTGCGACAAAATCGCATGCATATCAGCCATTAACAAAAAATGTCTGTGCGGATTTTTCTCTAAAATCTTCTTTTGCAAAACAATTAAAGAATCGTATCCCAAATGTAATGGAGCAGCAGGACCAACGCCCCATAATGTACATTTATCGTCCCAATTCAATACTTCCAATTTTCCTTCCAATTGGTTAATATCCTCCAAATATATGTCTTCAATATTCATCATTTTATCACAAATTTTATGTAAGTTTTTTTGCCCAATTTTACCTGATAAACTTTGCCATGGACAAAGTTGTAAGTTTGTGTAGTTTCTTTTTCGCCGTTGATTTTCAGACTACCGTTGCCAATCAATTCCCGACATTCTCTGTTTGATTTTTTGTCATCAATTTTTTTGATAAGGTCAATCAGTGTAATTTCGCCTGCGGAGATTTCTATTTCTTTTGCATCATCGGGAAAATCTTTGTTTGAAAAAGTATTGACAAACCATTCTTCTTCGGCATCGGCAACTTCTTTTCCGTAATATTTATCAACTAAAATTTTCGCCAAAATCATTTTTGACTCTTTGGGATTT